>CASFAQ010000001.1 GCA_949292725.1 uncultured Eubacteriales bacterium
GTCTCTTCCACAAGTATCGGGATAAATCTAAGTGCAAGAGACATGATGAGCGCAAATTCATGCACAGGAATCCTAATCTTATTTAACGGCTTAAACGCCTTCTCAATTCCGTCCGTAAGCTCATTGGGAGTCGTTGTGTAGGTAAGAAGAGACGAACTGATTATCAAAAACAACAGTCGTATTACAAAATATGCCGCCTTATAGACTCCCCTTTCAGTTATGGCAAGCCTAAAGACCGTAAACAGCACGTCACCGCCCGTAGTCATGAACAGGTTAATGACCGCTGTAAGCACAATAAGCAATATGACCGGTTTAAGTCCCTTTAAGATATGTTTAATCGGCACTCCCGATAATATAGTTACCACCGCAATATACGCAAACGCAGGAATATATCCCGGCATATTTTTTATACAGAATAGCGATATAATATACAAAAATGTTCCTGCCAGCTTTACTCTGGGGTCAAGCCTGTGAATTATTGAGTTTTTATGATAATATTGTCCTATCGTAATATCTCTTAACATCGTTTTTCCTTCTGTTTTAATATTTCCTTTACTATCTCATCAGGCGTTATTATGTCCTTACTTATATTAAAACCTCTCTTATTGAGTCCACGCGCAAGATATATGGTATCCGGAGCCATAAGTCCTATCCTTTCAAGCTCCGCGTATTTATCAAAAACATCTGCGGGAGTACCGTCTGCAAATACTCTTCCCTCATTCATTACGATAATTCTTCCGGCATATTCCGCAACATCTTCCATGCTGTGCGAGACCATGATTACGGTAATTTTGCGCACCCTGTGAAGCCTGCTTATAAGTTCAAGTATATCTCTTCTACCACATGGATCAAGTCCTGCTGCCGGTTCGTCAAGCATAAGCACCTTTGGATTCATGGCAAGAACTCCTGCAATCGCAACCCGTCTTCTTTCTCCTCCCGAAAGATGAAACGGCGATACATCATAGAGGTTTTTTGGTATACCTGTCATCTCAAGCGCTTTTTCTGCACTCTCATATGCGTCTGTGTCATTCATACCGATATTGTGCGGTCCAAATTTCACATCATCCATTACGGTATCGGCAAAAAGCTGATATTCAGGATATTGAAACACCAGACCCACTTCACTTCTTAATGTCTTTTTACTGTATCCTTTACCAAATATATCCTCACAGTTATACATGACCATCCCCTCAGTCGGTCTGTATAATCCGTTAAAATGTTGAATCAGCGTGGACTTGCCCGAACCGGTATGTCCGATTACTGCCACATATTCCCCATCTTCTATTCTTATATTAATATCATCAAGTGCCTTCTTTTCATATGAAGTTCCACGATTATATACATAGCTAAGATGCTCTGTAACTATAGGCATATATCTTCACCTCCATGCATCACGGAAAGTATATCTATAAGTTCATCGACATCTAACACGGGTTCTCTGATATCAAAACCTGAAAGCCTCAGCTTATGTGCGATATACGTTATCGTAGGCACTGTGAGTCTGTAGCTCTTAAGCTCCTCCACTCTGGAGAATATCTGTTCCGGACTTCCCGTCATAACTATACGTCCGCTATCCATGACATATATTCTGTCCGAATGAATTGTCTCTTCCATATAGTGGGTTATGAGAATAACATTGATATGCTCTTCTTTATTCAGCTTTGTTATCGCATCAATAACTTCTTTTCTTCCCTTTGGATCAAGCATTGCAGTTGGCTCGTCAAGCACTATGCATTTTGGTCTCATGGCAAGAACTCCCGCTATTGCCGAGCGCTGCTTCTGTCCACCTGACAGTTTATTGGGATTCATATACCTGCACTTTAGCATACCGACGGCTGCAAGGCAGGTTTCCACGCGTTTCCATATTTTATCCGTAGTAACACCAAGATTTTCAGGTCCAAATGCAACATCTTCCTCCACCGTATTGCCAACGATCTGATTATCCGGATTCTGAAAGACCATACCGACATTCTGCCTTATTGCAAGCAAATTATCATCCTTGGATGTATCAAGTCCATCTATCCACATCGTGCCACCGGTAGGCTTTAAAAATGCATTCAAAAGCCTCGCAAGCGTGGACTTGCCAGACCCGTTATGTCCCACTATGGATACAAATTCACCATGCTTAATATCAAATTGTATATTGCATAAAGCCTTCTTTGCGTCACAGGCATCATCCTCATCAGATAATCTGTATTCATATGTTACATTATCAGCCTTAATCACCCTGATGACCTCCGTATTCTGCGTTTAAAAAAGCGGCAGGAAAACCATACTGATTCCCTGCCACCATAATAAACCGTCAGATATTATATAACTTATACAAGCTCAATTATAACCTGCATAGCAGCATCCCCTTTACGAGGACCTATCTTAACTATACGGGTATAACCACCGTTTCTGCTTGCATACTTAGGTGCTACTTCATCAAAAAGCTTCTGTGCCACATCAACGCTCTTAGTATTCTTCTTGCGGCCTGCAGTTTCCTTCGGAACCTCTTTAATACCATAAAGCACCTTATTCATCTGCTTTCTTGCATGAAGGCGTGATGGTCTGTCCTTCTTAATCTTCTTTTCAACTTCATCATATACGGTAACCTTCCTGCCGTCTACGACTTCCTTTACTTTTTTACCATCTTTATCTTTTCTTGCAACTTTAGCGACAACGGTAACCTCATCAAAGTTATCCTTCTCGCGCACTGCCATTGCAATAAGTCCCTCTGCAATTTTACGAATTTCCTTAGCCTTAGCTTCGGTTGTTACAATCTTGCCATGATATAACAGGCTTGTTACCTGACCACGAAGCAAAGCCTTTCTCTGGCTGGATGTTCTTCCAAGCTTTCTATAACCTGCCATTTTACTGACCTCCTAATATAATCTAGTTCTCATCACCAAGGTTCAGTGATAAGCCAAGTTCCTTAAGTTTTGTAAGTACCTCATCGAGAGATTTTCGACCAAGATTACGAACCTTCATCATATCCTCTGAGGTCTTACTGCACAATTCCTCAACAGTATTGATTCCTGCACGCTTCAGACAGTTGTACGAACGTACTGATAATTCAAGCTCATCGATATTCATCTCAAGAACTTTTTCTTTCTCATTGCTTACTTTATCAACCATAACATCAACAGTCTTGGCATTCTCAGACAGATCAATAAATGAATTAAGATGGTGCGAGAGTGCCATTAGTATATACGTCTAATGTAAGCTTATCAAAATCGGTTATCTGACCAACACGTGTATTTTCAACAGTGAGATTAACACGTTCAACAGGTGTATATATAGAATCAATAGAAATAACATCTATAGGCATATCATCTGTTTTGTTCTTATCTGCTCCAACGTAGCCGCGACCGCCCGTAATCGTCATCTCGACAAACAGTCTGCAGTCAGCGCCTCCGCTGAGTGTTGCGATAACCTGATCAGGATTGAGTATCTCTATATCCTGATCCACCTGAATATCCTTTGCTGTTACAACGCACTCGCCCTCTGCCTCGATATAGGCAGTCTTCACTTCATTGATATCTCCGTTGTTCTTCACTGCAAGACTCTTAATATTCATGATTATCTCTGTAACATCCTCTTTAACTCCCGGGATAGCACAGAATTCATGAACCACTCCGTCAATCTTTACCTGACTAACTGCTGTTCCAGGCAATGATGAAAGCATAATCCTTCTCAGTGAATTACCCAAAGTTGTACCGTAACCTCTCTCAAGAGGCTCAACTACAAATCGTCCATACCTTTTATCCTCAGAAATCTCTGCAATCTCAATCTTTGGCTTTTCAAAATCAAACATATGCGGACCCTCCTTTTGGGTTTAATGAGCAGTTCTAATTACTTAGAATACAACTCGACTATAAGCACCTCGTTAACAGGAACATCAATCTGTGCTCTGGTAGGAATCTCCTTAACTACACCAGAAAGATTCTCATGGTCAGCTTCTAACCACTCAGGAACCAGTCTTTGGTCAGTCACTTCCAAAATATCTTTATATCTCTGAGCGCTCTTAAACTTCTCCTTGATTTCGATAACGTCACCAACTTTTACCTGATAAGACGGAATGTTTACACATTTTCCGTTAACAAGTACATGCTTATGACCAACTATCTGTCTTGACTCTTTCCTTGTTCTTCCGTATCCGAGACGGAAAAGAACATTGTCAAGTCTAAGCTCCAAAAGGATCATAAGGTTCTCACCTGTAGTTCCGTACTTTAACTTCTGAGCTTTCTCATAATTATTACGGAAAGGCTTCTCAAGAACTCCATATATGAACTTTGCTTTCTGCTTTTCCTTAAGCTGTAAAGAATACTCGCTTGGCTTTCTTCCTTCTCTAGCACGTCTATTGGACTTTTTATCAATTCCCAAAAATGTTGGTTCAAGACCCAATGATCTGCATCTTTTGAGAACCGGTGTCATATCTCTTGCCATTTATATATCCTCCTATCATCTATATAATAATCAATCAGACTCTTCTTCTCTTAGGTGGTCTGCATCCGTTATGCGGCACAGGAGTAACATCCGTGATACTTGTAACTTCTATTCCACATGCCTGAAGTGCACGTATCGCTGCTTCTCTTCCTGAACCAGGTCCCTTAACCATAACTTCTACTGATTTCAAACCATGAGGAAGCGCTGCCTGAGCCGCCGCCTCAGCTGCCATCTGTGCAGCGTAAGGAGTTGACTTCTTAGAACCCTTGAACCCAAGTCCACCTGCACTAGCCCATGATATCGCATTACCCTCTGCGTCAGTAAGAGTAACGATTGTATTATTAAAAGATGCATGAATATGCGCCTGTCCACGGTCAATATTCTTTCTGACACGCTTTTTAGACGTCTTCTTTGCTACTACTTTCTTAGCCATGATGACATATCCTCCTATTTCTTCTTATTAGCCACAGTACGTTTCGGTCCCTTGCGGGTTCTGGCATTAGTCTTAGTTTTCTGTCCACGTACAGGAAGACCTCTTCTGTGACGAATTCCTCTGTAACATCCAATCTCCTGTAATCTCTTGATGTTAAGCGCGATTTCTCTACGCAGGTCACCCTCAACAACCATAGTGTCGTCAATAACCTCACGAAGCTTCGCTACATCTTCATCGGACAAATCTTTACAACGAATGTCAGGATCTACGCCTGCCTTTTCAAGGATACGCTTTGAACTGGTTCTGCCAATCCCATAAATATATGTCAGACCTATCTCTACACGTTTTTCTCTTGGTAAATCTACACCACTGATACGAGCCATGTGTGTTTTACACCTCCGAATTAATAATAAATGTTTTGATTCATGTAATATCTGTAACCGGCTATGCCTCGGTTGTCCAGACCTTGTTACATATATTACCCCAGCCGCTTTAAACCATAATAACAGCATATTGATGGGAGAGAGCCATCATGCAGTTACCAGCAAAGCAAGGACAGCTTAGCTGAGACAGTTAATCACGCTGCCTATGGTATCACAGATTAACGCATTAATCTGTAACACAAAAAGCACGAATAATGTGTTGCCTTACGCAATATAACATTTATCCCTGTACCTGTTTGTGTCTTGGGTTCTCGCAGATTACTCTGATCTTACCCTTTCTTTTAATAACTTTGCATTTTTCGCAAATAGGTTTTACTGATGCTCTTACCTTCACAGTAATTCCTCCTTTCAAAAAGTCCGTCTGCTAGTTTACCACAAATAGGATTTCCTGTCAAGAACTATTTCTCTTTACTATTTGTCTCTCCATATGATCCTGCCCTTTGTAAGATCGTAAGGCGACAGCTCAAGTTTAACCGTATCGCCCGGAAGAATCCTGATATAGTTCATTCTCAGCTTACCGCTTATATGAGCAAGAACTCTGTGTCCATTCTCAAGCTCAACCTGGAACATTGCATTAGGAAGCTTCTCAACAACTACTCCTTCGATCTCTACAACATCTGCTTTTGACATATTTTACCTCCATACTTACTATAATCAGTTATTAATCTCATCTTCTATACTCATACCATGTTTTATTGAAAGAAGCTTTGGTTCACCCTCAGTAATAAGTACCGTATTCTCATAATGTGCGGAGTAACTTCCGTCCCTTGTCACAACTGTCCAGTCATCATCCTCAAACCAGACCTCATAGCCTCCGGCATTTACCATCGGTTCGATTGCAAGCGTCATTCCCGGCTTCAGCCTTATCCCCCTGCCTATCTGCTTAAAATTAGGAATCTGCGGATCTTCGTGCATATTGGTACCTATTCCGTGTCCGACCAGATCCCTTACCACAGAGAATCCGTTCTTCTCAATATATTGTTGAATTGCTTTTGATATATCGTAAAGGTGATTTCCGCTCTTTGCAAATTTGATTCCTTCAAAAAAACTCTGTTTTGTAACGTCAATCAGCCTCTTTGCTTCATCTGTAACAATACCTACCGGATAGGTTCTTGCCGAATCCGAGTGATATCCTTCATATATGACCCCGCAATCGAGACTTACTATATCGCCCTCGCAGAGCTTTCTGTGCTTATTGGGAATTCCGTGAACCACCTCGTCATTTACGGATACGCATAAAGATGCAGGATAACCGTTATAATTAAGAAACGATGGTATACATCCAAACTCTCTGATATATTTATCAGCATAATTGTCGAGCTCTTTTGTAGTAATACCCGGTTCAATAAGCTTTGCAAGTTTCTCATGTACAATAGCAAGAATATTGCCCGCTTCTCTCATTAATTCTATTTCATGTTGATTTTTTAAAGTAACTGCCACATATGACATCTCCATTCTATATTAGTATAAACTATCCAAGAATATCGGTAATGGCCTTAAATACTTCTTCCATGCTGCATGTTCCGTCGACGGTCCTAAGTATATTTTTCTCAGTATAATAGTCAATAAGAGGCTGTGTCTGTTCGTGATAAACGCTCAGCCTTTTCTGTACAGTCTCCGGCTTATCGTCATCACGCAATATAAGCTTACCGCCACACACATCGCATATACCATCTTTTTTAGGAGGAATATTTACTATATGATATGTTCCTCCACATGATACGCACGCCCTTCTTCCGGACATCCTGTTGACGATATTATCGTCAGGCACATCTATATCTATAGCATAATCAATTTTATCATTCATTTTGGAAAGGGCTTCATCAAGCGCCTCTGCCTGAGGAATGGTTCTTGGAAATCCATCCAGCACATATCCATTCTCAGCATCCTTTTTGCCCACTCTGTCCACAACCAGATCAACAACCAGAGCATCAGGAACAAGCTCGCCCTTATCCATGTATGCCTTGGCTTTTTTGCCGAGTTCAGTTCCTTCCTTAATGTTCGCCCTGAAAATATCTCCCGTAGATATATGTGGCACATTATACTTATCGGCTATCATCTTTGCCTGAGTACCTTTTCCGGCACCCGGAGCTCCAAGCATTATTATCTTCATCTGTGTCATCCTTTCAAAAAAATCAGTAAGAGTAGCCCGCCAAATATATAAGCCGTGCTACTCATCTGATCGTGTTAATAACTTTATTTAGTCGTTCAAAAATCCTTTATAGTTGCGGACTAACATCTTTGATTCAATCTGTTTAATCGTCTCAAGTACAACTCCGACAACGATTATGAGGGATGTTCCTCCAAATCCGACGTTGGCTCCGAAAGCACCTGAGAAGAATATAGGTACTACAGCAACTATAGTAAGTCCAACCGCTCCGATAAAGATTACATTATTAAGAACCTTTGTAAGATAATCGGTAGTAGGTTTTCCCGGACGAATTCCGGGAATGAATCCACCGGCTTTCTTAAGGTTTGATGCTACCTCCACAGGATTAAATGTTATATTGGTGTAGAAATATGCAAAAAATAGAACAAGCACAATATACACAATTAATCCAAGAGTATATTTAAATTCACCAAAGCTGCTGAAATTACACCAGTCACTCTGATTGCATATCTTAAGTATCTTCTGCCAGAATGTTGCTCCTCTTCCTGACTGTGGCTGAATACCTGCAAACTGCGATATAACTATCGGCAATGACAGAAGTGAACTTGCAAAGATTACCGGAACAACTCCTGCAGTGTTAACCTTAAGAGGAATATTAGACGACTGACCGCCGACCATTTTTCTTCCCTGAAGTTTCTTTGCGTACTGTACAGGTATCTTCCTCTGTGCATCCTGAAGAACGATGATGAACACAACCATTGCAACAATAATGGCAATTATCACAAGACCCGCAAGAAGTGCATTGGTTGTATTAGTCGCACTCCTTATGAACTTGTTGTAAAGAGTACCAAAGTCTTCCGGCATACCGGATACGATATTGAACATAAGGATTATGGATATACCATTTCCAATTCCTTTTTCATTGATCTGCTCACCCAACCACATAAGCATAGCAGAACCTGCCGTAAGAGTTACAACCATGACAGTAACGTTAGTAAATGTGATACCGCCTTCCAGAAGATTCTGATTACCAAATCCAATAGCCATAGCTATACTTTCTATAATGGAAAGTCCGATATTAAGATAACGGGTAATCTCGGCAATCTTCTTTCTTCCGTCCTCGCCTTCCTTCTGCATCTCTTCAAGCTTAGGAATGGCAATAGTAAGAAGCTGCATGATAATCGAGGCCGTAATGTATGGTGTAATGCTGAGTGCGAATATGGACATCCTCGTAAATGAACCACCGGTCATTGCATTAAAGAAATTCAATGCTCCGGCCTGCTGTCCGAACCACTCCGAGAAATAATCCCTGCTTACACCCGGAATAGGCAGCTGACTACCTATTCTGACAATTACAAGTATTATAAATGTAAATAACAAACGTTTTCTTACATCCGGCACCTTAAAAGCGTTACGAATAGTTTCAAACACTTAGATCACCTCTGCTTTTCCACCAAGAGCCTGTATTTTCTCAGCAGCAGTTTTGCTGAATGCATTAACCTTAACGTCAAGCTTCTTAGTTAATTCTCCATTTCCAAGTATCTTAACTCCATCCTTAGGATTTTTTACAATACCTGTCTCAATTAATGTATCAACAGTAACCTCGTCGCCATCATTAAATACATTAAGACGATCAACATTAATACCAACTATTGTCTTAGAATTAATGCACTTAAATCCTCTCTTTGGCAAACGCATATATAATGGCAGCTGGCCACCTTCAAAACCCGGTCTTGGTGCTCCTGAACGTGCTTTCTGTCCCTTGTGTCCCTTACCTGCTGTCTTTCCGTTTCCTGAACCATGTCCACGTCCCTTCCTAAACCTGTCTCCATGTTTAGAACCTTCTGCCGGTTTTAACTCTGATAAATTCATTGTAGCACCTCCTAACTGTTATCACTTATTATATTTCTTCCACTTTCACTAAATGCTGTACCTGCTTAACCATTCCTCTTACGGATTCGTTGTCCGGCATTTCAACTGTCTTATTGAGCTTACGAAGGCCCAGTGCCTCGACAGTTTTTTTATGCTTAGGTATGGCACCTATTGTTGATTTCACTAATGTTATTTTTAATTTACCAGCCAATGATAACACCTCCAAATGTACGTAGTCAATCAGCCTAATAAAGCTTCAACAGAGATTCCACGCAGTCTTGCCACTTCTTCAGGAGTCTTTATCTTTCCAAGTCCTTCTATCGTAGCGTAAACAACGTTCTGCTTGTTATTTGAACCCAATGACTTAGTACGGATATTTTTATAGCCTGCAAGCTCAAGTACCGCACGCGCCGGACCGCCTGCAATGATTCCTGTACCTTCCGGAGACTTCTTAAGAAGAACAGATGCTCCTCCGTAGTTACCTGTATAATCATGTGGCACACTGCCATTCTCATTAACGGGAACCTCTATCAGCTTCTTGATAGCATCCTCCTTACCCTTACGGATTGCTTCAGGAATCTCAGTAGCCTTTCCAAGTCCGGCGCCAACATGTCCGTTCCTGTCACCAACAACAACTAAAGCTGTGAAACGCATATTACGTCCACCTTTTACAACCTTGGTTACACGCTTGATAACAACAACGCGATCTTCTAATTCCATATCTTTCGTATCAATAATTGTACGCTTCATGAACTCTCCTCCTCGCTTAGAAATTCAATCCCGCTTCTCTAGCTGCCTCAGCTAAAGCCTGGATCTTTCCCTGATAGATAAAACCGCCTCTGTCAAATACAACGTCTGTAATTCCTTTATCTAATGCCTTTCTGGCAATAACTTCACCTAACTTTGCTGCTGCTGCAACATTATTAGTCTTATCAAGCTGGGATTTAATATCAGCAGAAAGAGTAGATGCTGCAACTAAAGTATTGCCGACCGAATCATCAATAATCTGAGCATACATATGATTATTGCTTCTGAAAACTGCCAGACGTGGTCTGTCTGCGGTTCCTGCAAAACGATTACGAAGTCTGTTGTGCTTTTTAACACGTACTTCAGATCTTGATTTCTTACTTACCATCGTTTCTTCACTCCTTTAATTATTTTTTACCTGTCTTACCAACCTTACGTCTAATAACTTCGTCGGCATACTTGATTCCCTTGCCCTTGTATGGCTCCGGAGCTCTCTTCTCACGAATCTCGGCTGCATACTGTCCAACCTTTTCCTTGTCGATTCCCTTAACAATTATCTTGTTCTGATCCTCGACAACAATCTCGAGTCCTTCCGGCTCCTCCATCTCTACAGGATGTGAGTATCCGAGTGAAAGGACTAACTTTTTACCCTGTTTTACAGCTCTGTAACCAACACCGTTGATTTCAAGAACTTTCTGATAACCATCAGTTACACCTACAACCATATTATTAATAAGTGTTCTCGTAAGTCCATGTAAAGACTTCATTCTCTTAAGATCATTAGGTCTGCTGACAGTAACCACGTCTCCATCCTTAACTATCTTCATCTCAGATGGAAGGACTCTCTCGAGAGTTCCTTTTGGTCCTTTAACCGTCACTTTATTATTTTCTGCAATATCTACAGTTACTCCTGCAGGTATCGCGATAGGCATTCTTCCGATACGTGACATTTCGCCTTACCTCCAATTCTTTATTGTGCATGTATTACCAGATAAATGCTAATACTTCCCCGCCTACATTTTCTTTTCTGGCCTGTTTATCAGTCATGACGCCCTTATTGGTAGAAATTATTGCTATACCATATCCTCCAAGTACACTAGGAAGCTCCTCGGTATTAGCATACACTCTGAGACCAGGCTTTGATATTCTCTTCAAACCTGATATAACCTTTTCGTTCTTGTCTACGCCATATTTCAAAGTGATATGAATTGATTTGAAACCATCCACATCTACCAGATCAAAACTCTTAATATAACCTTCTTTATAAAGAATCTCAGCTATTGAAATCTTCATCTTTGAAGCAGGTACATCAACTGTATCATGCTTTGCAGTATTGGCATTACGAATTCTTGTAAGCATATCTGCAATAGGATCACTCATTGTCATTTCATTTGCCTCCTTCCGATATATCCTCTTTACCAGCTTGCTTTCTTAACGCCGGGAATCTGTCCTTTGTATGCTAATTCACGAAAACATATTCTGCATATACCATATTTTCTCAAATAAGCATGTGGGCGACCACATATTTTGCATCGACTGTATTCTCTGGTTGAGAATTTTGCCGGACGCTGCTGCTTGATTTTCATAGACATTTTAGCCATGAATTTTCCCTCCTAACTATTTTTTGAACGGCATACCGAACTCAGTAAGGAGTTCACGTGCCTCTTCGTCTGTCTGAGCTGTGGTTACAAATATAACATCCATTCCTCTTACTTTATCGATCTTATCATATTCGATTTCAGGGAAAATAAGCTGTTCCTTAATTCCTAAAGCATAATTACCTCTGCCGTCAAACGCATTAGGATTAACTCCTCTAAAGTCACGGACTCTCGGAAGCGCAAGGTTAATGAGACGATCTGCAAAATCGTACATCTTCTCGCCACGAAGAGTAACCTTGCATCCTATAGGCATTCCTTCTCTTATCTTGAAGTTTGCAACTGAATTCTTAGCTTTGGTAGTAACAGGCTTCTGACCTGAGATGATCTCAAGGTCACTCATTGCAGAATCGAGAATTTTAGAATTCTCTTTAGCTTCTCCAACGCCCATGTTAATCACGATTTTATCTAATTTTGGTACCTGTAAAACATTGGTATAACCAAATTTCTTAACCATTGCATCAACTATTTCATTCAAATATTTTTCTTTTAAGCGTGACACTTTAAGTACCTCCTCTCAGTTTTAGTCAATAACCTCACCGGTTGCTTTTGCATAACGCACCTTTTTGCCGTCAACAAACTTGAATCCGACTCTGCTTGGTTTTCCCTTGCTGACATACATAACGTTAGATACGTCAAAAGCTGCCTCCTGCTTAACGATACCGCCGTTTGGATTAGTCTGGCTTGGCTTGGTATGCTTTGTTACCATTCTTACGCCTTCTACGATGACCTTTCCATCCTTAACAGCGATAACCTTTCCTTCCTTGCCCTTGTTCTTACCGGTAATAACCTTAACTGTATCGCCTTTCTTGATTTTGCTCATTGCCATCTGTGCACACCTCCTATAATACTTCCGGTGCTAATGAGACTATTTTCATGAACTGTTTTTCTCTCAATTCTCTGGCTACCGGTCCAAATATACGTGTTCCTCTTGGATTCTTATCTTCTTTTATTATTACCGCAGCATTTTCATCAAACCTGATGTATGAACCATCCGGACGCTTCGTACCCTTTACAGTACGAACAACCACTGCCTTTACAACATCGCCCTTCTTAACCACGCCGCCGGGTGTTGCATCTTTAACCGAAGCAACAATGACATCGCCAACCTGTGCATATCTTCTGGTTGAGCCGCCCAGTACACGGATACAGAGAAGTTCTTTTGCACCAGTGTTATCTGCTACTTTAAGTCTTGATTCCTGCTGTACCATAATCTAACCTCCATCTTAATACGCTAAATTATTTAGCCTTTTCAATGATCTCAACCAGTCTCCATCTCTTTGTCCTTGATAAAGGTCTGGTTTCCATAACTCTGACTCTGTCACCGATACCGCACTCGTTATTCTCGTCATGAGCCTTTAATTTATAGGTTCGCTTTACAATCTTGTTGTAAAGAGGATGCTTTACATTGTCAACTACTGCTACAACAATAGTTTTGTCCATCTTATCGCTTATCACCTTACCGGTACGCACTTTTCTAAGATTTCTTTCTTCCACTACCAACTTCCTCCTTTCTTAACAATCAGTCTGCAGCTTTCATTTCAGAGATAACAGTCTGAATTCTTGCAATCTGCTTTCTTACCTCTTTGATTCTGCTGGTATTATCCAACTGATTAGTTGCGTTCTGGAATCTCAGGTTAAATAACTCCTTCTTAGCAGCTACTAAATCCGCATTAAGTTCTTCTACCGACTTACCTCTAAGTCCACTTAAAAAATCCTTAGTTTTCACTGCCCGCACCTCCTTCTAAGTCTGCACGGGAAACGATCTTACATTTAACAGGCAACTTATGCGTTGCAAGCCTTAACGCTTCCTTTGCGATTTCCTCTGATACTCCGGAGATCTCAAATAACACACGACCCGGTTTAACTACAGCTACCCAGTACTCAAGTGCGCCCTTTCCGGAACCCATTCGGGTCTCAGCAGGTTTAGCTGTTACCGGCTTATCCGGAAATATCTTGATCCATACCTTACCACCACGCTTAATGTAACGTGTCATGGCAATACGGGCTGCCTCTATCTGATTTGACTTAATCCATGCCGGTTCAAGCGCTACGATACCATATTCACCATAAGTAATCTTATTACCTCTTGTAGCTTTACCGGTCATTCTGCCACGAAACTGCTTACGACGTTTAACTCTCTTAGGCATTAACATTATTTATCGCTCCCTTCCTTTTTGTTACCACTCTTGGTTGGAAGTATTTCACCATGGTAAACCCATACCTTAACACCAATTTTACCATAGGTTGTGTCAGCTTCACTAAAACCATAATCAATGTTTGCACGAAGTGTCTGAAGAGGAATAGTTCCCTCGCTGTAATACTCTGTACGAGCCATATCAGCTCCTCCGAGACGTCCTGACACAGCTGTCTTGATTCCTTTTACTCCGCTCTTCATAGCTCTTCCCATAGACTGCTTCATGGCTCTACGGAATGATATACGCTTCTCAAGCTGAAGTGCAATGTTCTCTGCGATAAGCTGTGCGTCATTGTCAGGTTTCTTAACTTCTTTAATATCAACCAAAACCTTCTTGGTTGTGTATCCGGTAAGTTCTTTCTTAAGCTTTTCTATCTCTGAACCGCCTTTTCCGATAACCACACCAGGTTTAGCTGTATGAATTATGATCTTAACACGGTCTGAAGATCTTTCGATCTCAATCTTAGCGACACCTGAGTTATATAATTTTTTCTTTAAAAACTCTCTGATTTTGTAATCTTCGGCAAGATTATCTGCAAAATCTTCTTCTGCATACCATCTTGAGTCCCAGTCCTTGATGACACCGACTCTTAAGCCGTGAGGATTAACCTTCTGTCCCATGATAGCCCTCCTTATCTTTCATTCAACACGATTGTGATATGGCTCATTCTCTTCTCTATACGATAAGCTGTACCACGTGCTCTTGGTCTGATTCTCTTCATTGTCGGTCCTTTATTAGCATAACATTCCTCTATATAAAGGTTATCCGGATTCATTCCGTTATTATTTTCTGCGTTTGCAATGGCTGACTCCAAAAGCTTCTTGATAATGCTTGAGCCGTATCTTGGATTATATGCCAGTATTCCAAGCGCTGTCTCTACATCCTTACCTCTTATGGCATCCAAAACAAAACATGCCTTCTGCACAGAAATTCTTGCATAAGAAAGCTTTGCAGATGGTCTTGTATCTTTTGTTTCGCGATTTCTATCTCTTTTTATCTGAGATCTGTGTCCCTTTGCCATGGATGTAACCTCCTTTCAATACCTATATGGATTTATCTTCTTCCCTTTTTCTCGTCTTTGCCATGACCTCTGTAAGTTCTTGTCATAACGAACTCACCGAGCTTGTGTCCTACCATATCTTCTGTTATATATACAGGTACGTGCTTTCTGCCATCATGAACAGCAATTGTGTGTCCAACCATCTGCGGAAAGATTGTAGAACGACGTGACCATGTTTTGATAACCTGCTTGTCACCGGACTCATTCATTGCTTCAACTTTTTTAAGCAGATGCTCGTCTGCAAATGGTCCCTTTTTTAATGAACGTGACATTGTGTACCCTCCTTCTACTTAGATAACGCTTTACCGTCTCTTCTTCTGACGATATATTTATTAGACTTCTTGTTCTTCTTCCTTGTCTTGAGACCAAGCGCAGGCTTGCCCCAAGGGGTAACAGGACCCGGACGTCCAATACCGGCCTTACCTTCACCACCACCGTGTGGATGGTCGTTAGGGTTCATAACCGAACCACGAACCGTAGGACGGATACCCATATTTCTCTTACGTCCTGCCTTACCTATATTGATAAGCTCGTGATCAGCATTACCTACCTGACCGATAGTTGCGCGGCAGATAATCGGAACCATTCTCATCTCTCCCGAAGGAAGTCTGAGAGTTGCATACTTGCCTTCCTTTGCCATGAGCTGAGCGCTGTTGCCGGCTGCACGTACAAGCTGTCCGCCTTTTCCAGGGTAAAGCTCAATATTGTGAATCTGAGCACCTACAGGAATGTTCTGAAGCGGAAGGCAGTTTCCTACGGATATCTCTGCATCCGGTCCATTCATTATCTGCTGTCCTACCTTAAGTCCGACAGGCGCAAGAATGTATGCCTTTTCTCCATCTGCGTAGCATATAAGAGCTATATTAGCGGTACGGTTTGGATCGTATTCAATAGTCTTAACCACTGCAGGTATTCCATCTTTTCTTCTCTTAAAATCAATTATTCTATACTTTCTTCTTGAACCGCCACCACGATGTCTCACAGTGATCTTACCCTGATTGTTACGTCCGGCATTCTTCTGCAGTGACACAACGAGTGATTTCTCCGGCTTTGAAGTTGTTATTTCTGAAAAATCAGAACCAGTCATATGCCTTCTAGAAGGTGTATATGGGTTAAACTTTTTAATTCCCATTATTTCTTACTCCTTTCCGCTGTATTATCCAAATTACAGACCCTCAAAGATCTCGATATCAGCGCTGTCCTTTGATAAGGTAACTATCGCTTTCTTTCTCTTAGCCGTCTTACCAACTGCCGTTCCACGTCTGCGGTTCTTTCCGTTAAGATTCATCGTATTGACTTTCTCAACCTTAGCGCCAGCAAACATCTTCTCCACCGCTTCTTTTATCTGAGCTTTAGTTGCGTCTACGTGAACAGAAAAAGTATATTTTTTCTCCTCCATAGCAGCCATTGACTTCTCAGTAATAATCGGAGCGAGGATAATATCATAATACTTCAAATCTGCCATTATGCGTACACCTCCTCGATGTTCTTAGCGGCATCCTTAGCTATTATAACCGTATCATACTTAAGGATGTCATATACACTTAAGGTTGCTGATACAGATACTTCATCCTTCTTTATAAATGATGTCTTAACATCCTGAAGATTAGCCGCTGACTTAATAATCTTCTCATCAGCATTATCAAGAACTATAAGAGCCTTCTTGACGCCAAGAGCCTCAAGCATTGCAATAATCTTCTTTGTCTTATACTCATCAAGCTGAATCTTATCAACTACAAGGAACTTGTTCTCGCTGACCTTTGAGCTGAGAACAGACTTCATGGCAGCTGCCTTTTCCTTCTTGTTCATCTTAAATGAATAACTTCTTGGAACAGGTGCAAATACCACACCACCGCCGGTCCACTGAGGAGCTCTTGTTGAACCCTGTCTTGCATGACCGGTTCCCTTCTGTCTCCAAGGCTTTCTTCCGCCACCTCTTACCTCGGAACGCGTCTTAGCCTTCTGTGTTCCCTGACGTTTATTTGCAAGCTGTAACTGAACAGCCATGTGAACCAAATGTTCGTTAACAGGAGCGGCAAATACAGCGTCGCTTAATTCCATTGCTCCAACTTCTTTGCCTTCCATATTGTAAACAGATACGTTTGCCATCTGTGTTTCCTCCTTCCTGAAAGTTTAGACAGCCTTTACAGATTCTTTTAATACTACTGTAGCTTTCTTAGGACCAGGTACTGCGCCCTTAACCAGAATAATATTATCTTCTGCATCAATTCTTACTATCTCCAAATTCTGTACTGTAACCTTTACAGCACCCATCTGTCCAGGCATCTTCTTTCCTTTAAATACCTTGCTAGGATCTGAACAAGCGCCGTTAGAGCCTGCATGTCTGTGGTACTTGGAACCATGTGACATAGGTCCTCTTGACTGTCCGTGTCTCTTAATAGCGCCCTGGAAACCTTTACCCTTTGACTTGCCGGTAACATCAATCTTATCTCCGGCTTCAAATATGTCAGCCTTGATTTCCTGTCCAAGCTCGTACTCTGATGAGTTGTCAAACTTAAACTCTTTGAAGAATCTAAGGCATCCAACTCCTGCCTTATCAAGGCGACCCCTGGTAGGCTTGTTAACAAGCTTCTCACGAACATCTCCGAAGCCAATCTGAATTGCTTCGTAGCCGTCGTTCTCGGTATTCTTGACCTGTGTTACGTAACAGGGACCAGCCTGAAGTACAGTAACAGGAATCAACATACCATTCTCATCGAAAATCTGTGTCATACCGATTTTCTTAGCTAAAATTCCTTTCGTCATGCTTTCGCACCTCCTGATTAATCTACAGCGGATTGCATAATGAACACTCTAACCTTCCGGTGATTCTATTCACTAAGCATGCAATCATCCTAGATTGACCTTTTCCGCTTAACTTTATAACTCATCCCGACAGTCCTACTTAGAAGTCTTTGCCGGTTTGTTATCCTGCATCTTGATTGTAATCTTAACACCTGCCGGCATCTCAAGCTTAGCAAGAGCGTCTACAGTCTTCTGTGTAGGTCCGATTACATCAATCAGTCTCTTATGAGTTCTCTGCTCGAACTGCTCTCTGGAGTCCTTATACTTGTGAACAGCTCTTAAGATAGTAACAACTTCCCTCTTGGTCGGAAGTGGTACCGGTCCACTCACCTTTGCTCCACTCTTCTTAACAGTTTCAACAATTTTGCCGGCTGAATAATCAATCAACTTGTGATCATACGCCTTGAGAGTAATTCTCATAACCTTTTGACTTGCCATAAAAAAAGCCGCCTCCTTTTCGCACTTTAAACTACAGTACGACAAGTGGTGACTGTACACTTATCCGTGTGTGTCGCATCAATCTTCAAAAATAAAGAGCCGCATGCGCGGACCACACGTTTATCTGCTCGCAGACAGAATTATAAATTAGTACAGTGACTTGTCGCCATCATCTGAGGTGGTATGCTTACCACCTTCTCGCTGACATTCGCTCCACGAAAAACCCGCAAAACAGTGCATCCCGCCTTACGGCAACCTCCGCTTCACAGCTATCATGTCACACAGCATTTCGAATTATACACTATTTTACAGTGAAGTGCAAGCACTTTTATATTTTTTTGACATTTTCTTTTTGCACTTTTATATTGGACGCCGTTTTTTCAAGTTAAAAGGAGTTGCTGCAAATTACAGCAACCCCTTCTATTGATTAAATTAAATTATTTTATAAATTACTCTGCTACCGGTGTACGAACTACTGATACATTATCAATACAGAAATCTTGGTTAGCGTTTTCCCACATATCTGCAAAGTTCTGTATTCTAATCTGCATTTCAAGCTCAGTAGTATCTTCTTCAAGAGCATACTCATACTCAAGAGCTCTGTTCCACTCAGCTACTTTAATCTCCTTATTTATAGCCTCTTTTTCTTCGCCATTATAGCTGAAAACAACTGTACAGCTTGTTCCTAATGTATCTTCTGTAAATGCATCAAGCTTAACTGTTACTATATCGCCTGTTTTGAAATCGCCCGGCATTACTCTTTTAGCTCCTGAGAACTGATTCCATCTTCCGGTCAACTTAAGAACATTATCACCTTCTATTGTCTCAACAGACATAGCGGCATCATCATAGTTTGTATTCCAACCTGTTGTTCCGTCATTAAAATCTCCATTTGTTATAAGCTCATCAACTTCAGGAACTGCATCCTTAAGTGTAAGCTCGCCAAATACATCTGAAAGATCCCAGTATGACTTAGTTGTTGCGGTTGGAAACATGTAAATCTCAGCATTTCTTCCTGTTGAATCGCAGTCCTGAACTATAATATCAAAACCAATTACATCTCCGACCTCTTTTGTATCCTTAAACGGAATCATGAACTCAACGTCATATCCTGCTTCAGTATATACATACTGAACCTGAATTCCTGCATACTGTTCCTGTGCAGTAGTGCTTCCTCCTGCAAACAGTGCTGCTGCAGCTGCATTTGCAACTTCTTCTGTCTTGCTGTATCCGGTATATCTGTACTGGAATGCATCTGTATTATTCTCCCAGCCCGTATCTCTACTGTTATCCTCATCAAGGAACAGTTCGATACCATCCCACTGGTAGTTATTATCTCCTGTCATGGCTATATCAGCATCAGTAACGCTTACAAATCCGTAAATTGCGCTTGAATCCCAAAGAAGCTTTGCAGTTGCAGTTGTAGTAGAGTCAGCGCCATTGTCGCATGCCACTCTGCTTGATATATCATATGTATCAGCAGCTGCATATGCCTCTTCATCTGCAATACCATCTACTGTTATCTGTGCATCATCTGCCATCTTAACAGCTACAGGTGGCACTTCCGTTGCCTGTGGCACTTCCGTTGCCTGTGGCTCTTCTGTTGAACCCGGGGCCTCTGTTGCCGGTGGCTCATCATCGCCTGTATACTGCGAATGCGAGAATACAACCTTAGTAATGGTAACCTTTGCAGGTCCGTTAGCGCTCAGTGAATCTGCATCATTGAAGAAGAAGAGTGCCTTATTGATATACCAGCTTGTGCTGTCTCCCTCAGGAAGTGATGCCGTGTATGAACCCTCATTAAGGAGAGTACCTCCCTCATCCGTAGCGGCAAATACACCGGCCCATGCTGCAACTGTCTCACTGTTCTTGTCATCAGGATCTCTCCAGAGTCCGCATCCAAATCCCGTAGATACATTAACAGGATCCTTATAATATACGGTTATTGTATCATAGTTCTTTCCAATGATCTCTGCAGGAGCATTAAATGCCATTCCTGAATACTGTGAGCTTACCTCAACAGTAACCGTACCATCCTCATTAAGTACTGCGGTAGCATCTCCTTGAGCTACTACGTTAGGTGTGTCTCCATCCAATGTAAATGGAAGTGTGTATGGAGCTGCCGGATCTTCCATAGGAGGAGCCGTAGGCTCTGGTGTAGGTGTTGTAGGTACTGCTGTAGGTCTAGGTGTTCTGGTAGGCTTTGGTGTGTTAGTAGCCGCAGGAACATCCGTAGCTATACCCTGTGCTGTAGGTGCAGGAGTCTGTACTACAGCAATTGCAGGTGATGTAGGTACACTTGTAGGCGTAACAGATGCTGCCCTTACAGTAACTTTTACAGTTGCCTTAGCCTTCTTGTTAGTCTTTGATGTTACCTTAATCTTGGCAGTTCCCACTGCCTTAGCTTTGATAACGCCCTTCTTGGTTACTTTTGCAACAGACTTCTTGGTTGACTTATATGTAACCTTCTTGCTTGCTTTTGCAGGCTTAACCTTCTTAACCTTAAGTTTAAACTTCTGTCCAACGGTAAGATTAACCTTCTTTTTGTTCATAACGATCTTCTTAGTCTTTGGTGCAGCATATGCATCAGGAGCTAATGTTAAAGATGTACAAACAAGAGCCGTGGCCATAGCCATGCATGCAAGCTTTTTAAATGTTCTCTTCATTCTATTTCCTCCTTAAAAAATAATAAATATTACCCTTACAATTTTACAATCTATTGCAAATCGTGTCAACCCACTTTGCAAAAATATATTGCATTTTTATACAGGTATTGCAAAAAATCATTCCCATCTGGCACAGGCGCCACACGGAAAGAGCAATCCGTTTGATGATACCGGAAGACCTATCTCATCAGCCGTAACCTTCCCGCCGAATCTTTTCGTTATTTCAGCATTCATCATATAGGACAGCACTGCCGGCTGGAGCCCCGTAGTATACGAGTTAATGACAAAGAATATCGGAGCATCCGACAAAAGAGCGGCGCACAGCCTGATGAGTTCGTATATCTTCTCCTCAATCTTCCAGACCTCGCCTCCCGGTCCCCTTCCATAAGAAGGCGGATCCATAACAATCCCGTCATAATGATTTCCCCGTCTTATCTCCCTTTCCACGAACTTGACGCAGTCATCCACAAGATACCTTATCGGGGCGTTGGAAAGTCCTGAAAGAGCAGAATTTTCTTTCGCCCATGTGACCATGCCCTTAGATGCGTCAACATGTGTCACCGCTGCCCCCGCCTTAGCACATGCCACCGTAGCTCCCCCTGTATAAGCAAACAGATTAAGGACCTTAACGGGTCTGCCCGCTTTACGTATGCGGTCGCTCATATAATCCCAGTTAACAGCCTGTTCCGGAAACAGCCCCGTATGTTTAAAACTAAACGGCTTAAGCCCGAACCTAAGATTCTTGTATTCTATGTTCCACTGCTTTGGCAGATCTATAAATTCCCATTCGCCTCCGCCCTTATTGCTCCTATGATAATGCGCATTCGGCCGCTTCCAGCCCGGATGCTTCTTAGGCGTTTTCCATATAGCCTGCGGATCGGGTCTTATCAAAATATAATCTCCCCACCTCTCGAGTTTTTCGCCTGATGATGCGTCAAGCAACTCATAATCTCTCCATCCATCTGCAATAAACATAATCATTCACCTCAACTGATAATTTTACAATATATACTGCCGGACGGTCAAGGCGCTCGTCATTTACAAAAAACATTGCATATGTTAAAATCTCAGATATTAATATTAATGGAGGCTTCCGATGTTAGATATACAATGTCCGTCATGCAGAAAGGGAATGGAATTTGACACCGTCACCGGTAATCTTATCTGTCCCTTCTGCTTATATAAGACCCATATTACCGATATAGACATGCCCAAATACGGCTCTTATCAAAGATCTTCCTATATCAGCAGTCTTGCTGTAACAGATAACGATACAGATACATACAACATCACTGATGATGATATTTATATAGAAGATACTAAGGAATACATTCCTGAATCCATAACTGATGATAAGGCCTGTATGCTGTTAAGAAAATGGGCCGGCAAAAGCATATTTACCTGTCGTTCCTTTAACAGTGCATTAAAGGGCAGGCAGATTCGTCTGAAATATATTCCAATCCACACATATAGCGCCAATGCAGCAGCCTTATTGGACGGCGCGGTTGCACGGACGGATGATTTGGACACCGCAAAAGAGCGCATTACGCGCACCCATTATTATAATATCAGACGCCATATAGATATCAGGGATTACCATATGGCATTTAGCGCAACTGACGATATATCCGATATTATCTTAGAGAACATACTTCCATACGATTACTCGCATTCAGTCAAATGCGACGATATGATGTCTGGCGATGCTGCGTATGCGATCTCCATAAGCACGGACGATATACCTGATAAGGCTAAAAAACCTGTTACCGGACACATGAGCGATATGCTTATCGCCTCCGTAAAGGACTACTCATCACTTCATAATTACAGCATAACACCATACTTTACGAATTCCCGGATAAAAACTTTATTTGTACCGGTATGGGAGTTTCATTACATGAAAAATAATTATGACCACACGATATATGTTAATGCATGTACGGGAAAAATATGTGGCGAAAGTCCAGGATCCCATCTTCGTGTCATGGCATGCATACTGATTGCCGGCATAATCCTTTCAGCCTTTTTTTCGCTCGGGATATTACTAGTATAAAAGGAGATATTACCATGAAGCATTTGATTCGTTGTTTTATAATATGTACACTTCTTACATTAATACCTGCACTACTGCCATACTCAGATTGCAGTGCCCGCATAAGTCTTGATATCAGCGACGATAAACCGATTGTACAGGATAATGCGGATATACTGGACGATTATCAGGAGATAACCATTATTGATAACGCAACCGAACTCTACGAGAAAACCGGTTTCGTCTATATATTTATAACCACGGACAATACAACGGATTACAAAGTCTCAAGGGAACTGGAGAGCATATATAACGAACACAGATCAAAGCTTACCGGAAAAGGTGTAGTACTTCTTCTTATAAGCACCGACCCGGATAATATGATATGTGAACTTCAGGCATATCAGGCTGCGGACGATATGTTCCCACAGACCATATGCAATTATATAGAAGAAAAGATGATAAATGATGTAGCAGACGGCGAATATATGAACGCTGCCAATACCCTGCTCAAAGAATTAAACAGGGTATATAACGGCGAGGTTACGACAGATTCTGTTTCAGAAGATAATGTGTTTGCCGACAAAGTCAAAAGCAGAATCCCTGCCATCATCCTCGCAGTATGCATATCGTTTATCATATCATCCATAATAGTACTGCGCATCTCGCTTGCTTCCGGAAAGGGTAGCCGACGTGCATCTTCTGATGCAAACGGATACGCATCATACCCAATCAAAAAATATGATGTATATATCCGCTCAATAATAAACTCATACGACAAAAAGCGCAAGCCTTCCTAACGAATACACCCCAAATGCACATATCCATGCGATAATACACTGCATTATAACAACATATACGGCCCATTTTACTCCAAGCTCCCTTTTAATGGAGGCAATCGCCGCAACGCAAGGCGTGTATAAAAGACAGAATACCAGAAACGAAATTGCGCCTTGCGGCGTTATCTCAAGCAACAGTGCATCCGTACCGTCAAACAGAACATTAATGGTGGATACAACACTTTCCTTAGCCATAAATCCCGATATCAGCGCTGTTGACATCCTCCAGTCTCCAAATCCCAGTGGCACAAACACGGGAGTTATCAGCCCTGCAATAACAGCAAGTATACTGTCCTTTGAATCCAGAACCGGATTGAGGTGCGTATCAAATGATTGCATGAACCATATTATGATAGTTGCAATAAATATAACCGTAAACGCCCTCTGCAAAAAATCCTTTGCCTTATCCCACAGAAGCCGGACTACATTTCTGACTCCCGGAAGCCTGTAATTCGGAAGCTCCATTACAAACGGAACTGCCTCTCCCTTAAACGCGCTGTTCTTAAGAATAACAGCAGCAAGGATTCCGGCAGCTATCCCCATAAAATACAACCCCACCATTATCAATCCTGAAAATTCAGGAAAGAACAGCCTTGTAAAAAAACCATATATAGGAAGCTTGGCAGTACAGCTCATAAAAGGCGTAAGCATAATCGTCATCTTCCTGTCTCTCTCCGACGGCAGCGTTCTTGCCGCCATAACACCCGGAACCGTACAGCCAAAACCTATGAGCATGGGAACGATACTACGCCCGGACAATCCCATTTTTCTAAGCAGCTTATCCATAACAAACGCCACTCTTGCCATATATCCGGTATCCTCAAGCAATGACAGGAACAAGAACAATATAACTATAATCGGTATGAAACTAAGCACCGAACCGACCCCGTTAAATATTCCGTCGATAACCAGCGATCTTAATGACTCATTGACCCCGGCATTAACCATGGTCGTATCACAAATCTGTGTGACTCTGTCTATACAGGTCTCAAGAATCCCCTGAAGCCACGCACCTATAACGTTAAATGTCAGATAAAAAATAATGCCGATTATTCCAACAAACATTGGAATTGCAGTGTATTTGCCGGTAAGCAGTCTGTCAATCTTAAGACTTCTTACCTGCTCCCTGCTTTTCTCAGGCTTTATAACGCATTCCCTTACAAGCTTCATGATAAAGGAAAAACGCATATCTGCGATGGCGGCCTTGCTGTCAAGACCTCTTTCCTCTTCCATCTGCATGATAATATGTTCTAACGTCTCTTCCTCATTCTTGGTAAGCTTCAGAGCATCTAATATATCCTCATCCTTTTCAATCAACTTCGTTGCAGCAAATCTGACGGGAATATCAGCATCCCTTGCGTGATCCTCTATAAGATGCATGATTGCATGCAGACATCTGTGCACCGCGCCGCCATAATCGGACTCATCACAGAAATCATTTCTTCCCGGTCTCTCCTGATATTTTGCTATATGTATGGCATGATCCGTAAGTTCACCCACTCCTTCATTCTTTGTGGCAGAGATTGGAACGACCGGTATACCAAGCATTCCTTCCATTTTATTGATATCAACAGAACCGCCGTTACCACGCACCTCATCCATCATATTAAGAGCCAGAACAATTGGCACATCAAGCTCCATAAGCTGCATCGTAAGATACAGATTACGCTCTATATTGGTTGCATCCACTATATTGATTATACAGGTGGGCTTATTGGTCAGAATAAATCTTCTGGACACAAGCTCCTCACTTGAATAAGGCGACAGCGAGTATATACCCGGAAGATCCGTGACAAGAGTATCAGGATGCGACCTGATAACGCCATCCTTCCTGTCCACTGTTACTCCCGGGAAATTGCCAACATGCTGGTTAGCCCCGGTTAGCTGGTTAAAAAGAGTTGTCTTTCCGCAATTCTGATTGCCGGCAAGCGCAAAAGTAAGCGTTGTGCCATCGGGCAGCGGATTCTCCCCCTTTTTAATATGGTAACGACCTCCCTCTCCAAGACCCGGATGCATACTTTTTTTATGTAATCTTCTGCTCTTTTCCTCACAGGTCCTGTCAGAATTATCTATGGGTACTATCGTAATATTCTTTGCGTCGTCAAGTCTGAGTGTCAGCTCATATCCGTGTATCTTAAGCTCCATGGGATCTCCCATGGGAGCATATTTGACAAGTGTAACCTCAGCACCGGGTATGACACCCATATCCAGCAGATGCTGTCTTAATACATCTTCGCCGGAAACTGATTCTATGCGCGCACATTCACCTACAGCCAGCTCGTTAAGCCTCATATGAACAACATCTCCTTCTTAAATCTATTATATAATATAACACATCTGATAAACAACGGGCAAAAAAAATACGATACATACAGCACCACTGCCGTATATATCGCATCCATAAACCAGTGCGGAAGATGGGACTTGAACCCACACGCTCGCAATGAGCACAAGATCCTTAGTCTTGCTCGTCTGCCAGTTCCGACACTTCCGCAAACCGCATCATCTCTTGACGCAAAAATGATTATAGCAAAGCGTATCGCAGTTGTCAACATTATTTTCAAAAAACTTCTCAACTAAATCTCTTCGTAAGCATTTCATACGCTTTGGAATATTTGTTCCTCCATCCCATACGCTTCTCATCGGATACTTCACCTGATCCGCAAAGCCTGCTCTCATCCATATTGTGTCGCAGATCCTCAAGCTTCACTGCCACCGCAACCGGATTAGCCCTGATACCTTCTATGTAATCAAAATAATCCACTTCGTCCCGATGTGTAAGAAGCTCCACGGCATCAGTAATACTATCCGGGAATTCCCCTCTTAGCTCCTCCAATGTTATATCAGTATCTTCAACTACATCATGCAAAAGCGCAACACAGACCTCGGTTTCGGTATCAAATTGCTCCGCAATATGATATGGATGAAATATATACGGAATCCCGGTCACGTCAAACTGTCCGTGATGCGCCTTATACGCAAGCCCTATCGCTTTGATTACCAATGGTGTGTACAGCATCATATTACCTCCATACAGCCATGATAATCATTTTTTCTTTATAATGCAACATCCAATATCATCATCAGTAAGAATCCGACCACAAAACCCAATGTGCCAATAGTATCCCTCTCGCTCATGTGAGCCTGCGGAATAAGTTCTTCCACAACCACATATATCATAGTTCCCGCGGCAAGCGATAAAAGAAGAGGAAGCGCAGGCTGTATAAATCCCGAAAGAGCTGCCGCCATAACTCCAAAAACCGGCTCTACCGCTGCTGACAGACTTCCCGTTAAAAAAGCCTTCTTTTTACTCATGCCATCTCCTATAAGAGGAAGCGCAACCGCTGTTCCCTCCGGATAATTCTGTATACCTATACCTATGGCAAGAGCAATCGCCCCGGACATAAGACCCGCATTTGACGGTTCCTGTGTTGCAAGAGAAAACGCCAGTCCCACTGCAATACCCTCGGGAATGTTATGGATGGTGATTGCCAGAATCATCATCACAGTATTCTTTTTAAGCGTGATATTTTTACTTCTGCATTTCATTTTTTCATATTTTTTCTTCATAAATCTGTCCGCAGCCAGAAGGAGCATCACTCCTGCGATGAATCCTCCCGAAACAATCAGCCAGCTTATCTGGCCATCTGCGTTGGCAGCCTCTATCCCCGGAACAAGAAGCGACCATATCGATGCCGCGACCATAACTCCCCCGGCAAATCCCAGAAAAACCTTTTGTATATCATCACCGGGTTTTCTTGTAACAAAAAATACATTAAAAGCTCCAAGCGTTGTTATGGAAAATGTAAATAAAGTACCTATTAACGCAAATATTACACCATTCATTCAATCACCTCTGGTTAATATATTCACAGAAGATTAAATTGTTCCCCAAAAATTTCATTTGACTATAGCGAACAAGTATAATATTTTATAAGAGGGAATATAGTTTACAAAGGAGATAATATGAAAAAACGAACATTGATACTGATAGGGGCATTATTACTGACAATCCCTTTATCCACAGCATGCTACACAGCCTACAGCACATATAACACCATAGAAGATACGGATAATGACCAGATACATACTGCTGCTCCCACGGATATTCCTTCACCAGAGCCTACGGCATATAACGCTCCGGATATGGCATCGAGCGCTCCCGTAAAGACGCCGCGTCCATCTCCCAAGCCGACTCCGACTATGGATCCGGACACCTGGGATTATGATAACAACAGTGACGTAAATATGGTATATACGGAACCTGAGGATACACCCGATAAGATGCCTTATGAAATTCATGTAAACAAACAGATGAACTGCATCACAGTATATAAGGTCAACAAAAAAGGAAAGTATACTAAACCTGTTAAGGCAATGGTGTGCTCTGCAGGAAGCAAGACCCCGATCGGGACATTCCATACAAGCACCAAATATTACTGGAAAGCAATGATACATGACGTATGGGCACAATACGCCACAAGGATTACCGGGGATATACTGTTTCATTCTGTTCCATATGAGGACCACGAAAAGAATACTCTTATTTCCAATTATTATAACAGACTTGGAAGCACGGCTTCAGCCGGATGTATACGCCTCTCTGTAAGAGACGCCAAATGGCTTATGGAGAACTGTCCGTCCGGAACAACTGTAGTCATATATAACAGTTCAAGTGCAGGTCCGCTCGGAAAACCTAATCCCATACGCATACCTTCGCAATGCAAATGGGACCCTACGGATCCTGACGCGCGTAACCCTCTAAAGAGCAAAAAAAGCACTATTACGGGTGTTAAGGACCGTACTGTTGAACGTGGGCAGGCCGTAAACTGTCTTGAAAATGTTACTGCATTTGATAAGCATACATACACCATGAGTACGTCGAACATATCCGTGAAAACAAAGCTCGATGTTAAGAAACCGGGAACATACAAAGTCAGGTATACATTTAAGGACTCAAACGGAAAAGTCATAAAAAAGACCGCCACATACACCGTTGAGGATACCACCACTCCGGTTATATCGGGAATATCCGAAAAGTACTATGTGCGCGATGCCGGTAAAGTAAGTAAAAACAGTATATATAAAGCAATATCCCTAACCGATAACGGATACAGCCTTAGCAAAAAGGATCACCTTACGGTAGAATATTCAGACAACAAAGCTGTAATTACCGCTACGGATGACTATGGACATACAAAGACCATGAATGTAAAAGTAATAGAGGATAGCACTCCTCCCGTACTTAAGCTAAAAGATGGAGAAAAGACCGAATATCCGATATCGCAGACCATCAACGAAAGCTTTGCAAGAGGCAGGATAAAAACAGTTTCCGATAATATCGCAAAGCTTAACACGAATAGTGTAAGGATAACGATAAAGCCTGACGGCTGGGGCGTTACCATAATATATGACGTATACGATTACGCAGGCAATAAAGCCTCCGCAAGCGAATACATCCGATTTGAAAAGGTACGCATTACCATTCCAAAAGAGATACAGACCGTAAAGAATATTAAAAGCGATAAAGAGCTCAAAAAACTTATATCGGTTGTCTCCGAAAAAACAGAAAAGCCTATAAAATACGATCTCACTATTACGCGAAAGAAGCTTAAAAAAATAAAAGGCTTTAAATTATATCAGGTCAAATACAATATTACCTACAGTTCATCCGCAGGAAGTAAAAAAGTTGTTAAGACCCTAAAAGTCCGCGCGGCAGACTAATATATACAAAAAACAGACCGTAAAGTCAGTTTTGACACTACGGTCTGTTTTTATATCAGTATTATTTTATCCTTTTCCTTGCCGAATATTTTCCGTATACAGTGCTTCCGTCACTATTCTTGGCGCATGCCCTGACCTTAATATAATATGTCTTTTTGCCTTTTAGCTTCTTTAAGGTAACCTTTGTTTTTTTCTTAAACAACAAGCTTCTTCACGCCTTTTTTCATTTTCTTGCCGGCAGAATAGATAACCTCGTATTTTTCTGCGCCTCTTACCTTTTTCCATTTTAATACTACCTTCCCCGATTTCTTCCTCCTGACAGTAAGTTTCTTTACTTTTGAAAGAATTATTCTTTCTGCCAAAGGCGCTACATCGCTATGGTTCTCCGTCTGTACAGGCAAAGTAACTGACGGCGGGTCTGCATCTCCCATATATTCAGCCTCTCCCGTAAGTTCATTTTGTACGTGAAAATAATCTACATCTACATATCCGCCCTCTAAGGAAGTCGCATAGTTAAAGATTCCCACTCTTATTCCCATGAACATCGGGCTTATATCATACTGTGTATATGCGGACGTTCCTATTCTGTTCCATGTCCTTCCATCATAACTGTAATAAAAGTCCATCTGATCATATTCCTTTTGTGTATCCGCAAACAGGAACTCAGCTTTAAGGTATACTATATCACTTTCACAGGGTACAGCTTCAACAACATCAGCATCCTCATTATTTACGCCGTTATTATTGGAACCGTCTACCATAATGATATCCTTAGTGCCATCCTCATTACATTTTACTCCCACATAGCCATATTTATTGGCCAGCCATCATCCGTCCACGTAAGCTTTGTAAGAACAGGCACTCTCCCTATTCCGTTATGGTCCTGAAACATGTAGCAGTACCATTCTCCCTGTGTTGTATCAATAATTCCTCCCTGGGCAACTCCATTTCCAAGATTTTCAACTCCAAAATTATCAAATCTTGTCTTTAAAACTATCCGTGTTTTCCAGTCTTCATTTGTTCCCGGAAACACCGTGCTTCTGTGCACAACTTCTGTTCTGACGTTCGGATGTGCATTTATCGTGAATACATAATAATACCCATCTTTGTAATATACATGGCTTCCTTCATTACCAAGCCCTCCGGCGCCCGGAAACATTTCTTTTCCATTTTCGTCTATATTACCTTCAAACATAACGCCACATCTGCCGCCATTCTTAACCCCTGACAGATCATCATTGAGCTCAACATACTGTATGGTGTTGTTGCCATATACAAGATAGCATGCGCCATCATTGGCATCATCCCAAAACAAGGCGCAATCGTGATAACTGCCCATTGTCCCGCGCCATACATGTTCCTGCCATTAATAAGATTGGCGGCATCACTGTCATCAAGTCTGTCAAACACATAATTTACAGTCTCCCAGTTTACAAGGTCCGTTGATTTGAGTATCGGACATCCGGGCGACATATGCATTGTTGTGCTTACCATATAATAATTTTCGCCAACTCGTATCATGTCCATATCAGGCACATCTGAATATATATTAGGATTAAAAAATGTACCGTCTCCAATGTCCGATGTTGACGAAGATCGTGCTTTTACGGTTTGTGGCATTTGTGTCATGCTTAATACTGCAACAATAGCATAAATCATTATTTTTTTATTCTGTTAATCACTATTGTCTCTCCTTCCATATATTACTTTACCTTTATTCCTCTAAAAAGCTTCTTGTATTTCTTTAATGCTTTCTTTGGAACCTTTACTGACGTATTCTTTGCAGTTTTACCGAATGCATTCTTACCAACCTTCTGTATTTTTGTTCCTTTTACGACAATCTTCTTTAAACCGGTACAATTAGCAAATGCCTTATTTCCGATTTTGGTAACATTTTTTCCAATGATAACATTCTTAAGTTTTTTGCATCCCTTAAACGCCCCGTTGCTTATCGCGGTTATTTTGTACTTGGCGCCTCCTATCGATACTGTGCTTCCGATAACGGCTGATTTGACTTTTTTACCGACCATTTTTATAATAGATACGCTTCCACCGCCTGATTTGGACACTGCGGTCACCTTATAGGTGAATTTTCCGACAGTTATGACTAAGCCCTTTGTAACTCCGGCAACGCCCGTATCGACATTATTCTGACCGACCGGATTCTGTACGGTTACAGCAGGAGGAGTATCCTTAATCTGATTACTGTTCTCGGTTGCCATTGACGTAACCGTAACCTTAAGGCTTACCTCTTCATATTCACAGGCAAGCTCCAGATCACCGTACATATACAGCACTGGTTCGCCGTCAACATCAAAATGCACCGTTCTAAGTCCGGTATTACGCGAACCCACATTTCCGTTAGCATCTACGGGTCTTGCATGATATACGAATACAAGATTGCCCGCAGCGTCTCTGGTATATGAATTGTGTCCCGGACCGGCCTCGCCCTCTACCGCACGAGGGTATAATATGGGATAATTACTTTTGGTCCATGATTCCGATGAAAGGAGGTCTGCATCAATATCAGCCTTTAGCAGCCCTACACAATATGTTGCGCCTACGGCTGATCCCGAAAATGTTATATAAATATTGTCCTCTGCAATTATTGCATAAGGTCCCTCATCAACGGGTGTATCATCATTATTGTCCCATCCGTAATCCGGTCTACATAAAAGTGTTGGTTCGCTCGTAAGCTTCCACGGCATGGAAGGATCAATCGTGGCTATGAATATAATGGAACCGGTTTCCCTTCCAAAATCTCTCTGTGTCCAACATACATAAGTTTCACCGTGAAGTTCAAATGAAGTCATATCAAGCGTTATTCCGCCTACATCCGTTGCCTCCTTAAGAGGTCTGTCATCCATTCCCAAAAATCTTATAGGTCTGTCCCAGTCTTCCTTTTTCGTCATATCATCACCACCTAATTTCATGACGAAACACTGGACATCCCATCCTCCTGCAGGGTTTGCTGCAAAGAAAATATATGTATGTCTGCCTATTTTGTGAATCTCCGGCGCCCACAGAACCATATTTACATCATCATAATCGTCAACGGAAAGTATAACGCTTTCCTCTGCATCCTTAAGGCCCTCTATTGTCTCTGATTTTCTGATTCCGAATGTTGCATTACCGTTACTGTCGTCGGTTGCAATGAAATAATAATACCCATCGTCCTCATTATAATAGATGCACGGGTCCGCCCTGTTAACTCCAAGCGACGTATCGGCAGAAGCTTTCATAGACGGTGCTCTCTGTATATATCCCGTTACATAATATTCTCCCTCTTTTTCAAAATCGATGCCGCTCATATCCCAGTCCACTGCCTTTTCAGCTGTGGAGCCATCGCTGTACTGCAACTGCACCTTAGTATTCCTAAGCTGCTCTTTGCAAGCGTCCGCCCCATTATCAGTGTAAAGTTTAACCTCAGGTACCGTTACACCCGTGTTATATATCGTACTGAATTTGCTCACAAGTTTTTTTCCAACCGACTCAGGCACGTAGAAATAATTACGCTCGCACGCGCCCTCTATCCGGGTTTCCTCGGATTGGATATCAAATGCGCTTCCCTCCGATGTATCAGCAGTAAGATTCAGCACGTCAGAGGCCGCAGTTTCTGACGAATCTGTACGGATTGATACTATTCCATACTGTCCGTCCTTCATGTAGAAAACATAAGGATTGATAAGATTCTTCGGATTGAGTTTTCCATTAGACGAAATTTCCGCTTTAGCATACATAAGTCCGCAATTACCATATAACGCCTTCCCCATATGTATTCTGCAATCTCTCATCGCACGAAATTACAGAATGAATGAGAAAATTCTCCATAAAGTCCTTTGCCGGATCGCTTTCTGCCGCATTTCCTGTTCCGCCTCTGATACATACCGTTCCCAGAATAAGCGACCCCGACAGCAACCATGATACTAATTTTTTCAGTTGTTTTTTCATATTTACTAAACCCCTTTCCTTAAAAGTTTTTTATATGCAGACGCCTTCTTTTTGGGAAGTTTTATTTTAATGGAAGCATGTGCCTTTTTAAAAGCTCCATACCCAACCTTTTTTAGAACCTTTGATTTTACTACAACCCTTTTAAGATTTCTGCATCCATAAGATGCTTTCTTTCCAATTTTAGCTACATTTGCGCCTATTGTTACTTTTTTAAGTTTTTTACAGTTCTTAAATGCCTCGTCTGCTATTCTTGTAATCTTATAATTCTTTCCATTAATCCTTAGTATGTTCATAACTGACCGGCGAATCCTTTACAGTCGTTGTCACATCTTATCACAACATAATCATATGCATTCCTCAGATCTTCCTGCATATACGAGCCCGTCATATAATAATATCCGTCATCTTCATTATACATAATAAACAGATCCGCTTCATCTGCTTTTCTGAACAGTGACGGCGAAGCAATCCTGCACATGTTATCCGGATACAGAATGGGTCTGTCATTATTAAGTCCGGTAAAACTCTCGCCATCTGTTGATATTGCGTAGTACAATACATTTGTGCGCCTGTTATCCGTGTAATTTCCCGAAGGAAATTGTGCATGCTCAACTCCCATATTATACTCGTACTCTGCCGAATATGTCGCCAGATACGTCGTCACGGTCTCCCCGGAAGCATATGCATCTTCCTCATACATGTACAGCGACGTTATACAGAGCGTGACCACAAGAATTCCTGCTAATAATTTCCCCATTAATTTTACCTTCATAAAAGCCCCTCCTTCATAGCTTTACTGCATGTTCATATCTATAATTATATTCTTACACATCTTGTTCTTCCATGGGCTTTCTTGTGAAAAAATTGACTTTTTTTCCACATTATTCTCTTGGTTTTATTTTATAATTGGTATAACCTAAATAGCAGAGAGGTGAAAAAACATGTTTAAAGTAGGATATTGCGGCTATAATATACGAAATGTAGATTATGATACTATTGACCGTCCGGATGGTTCGTCTGATTATCTGTTTCTATATTTTATATCTCCAATGATAGTCGAGCTTGACGGTAATCGTATCAACGTGCCTGCTGAAAGTATGATGATATACACTCCCGGATACAGGCAATGGTATCATGCAGAAAAAAAAATTCAAGAACAGCTTTGTACATTTTACTGATGATGAAGGATTTTGCAGGAAGCTGAATCTTCCTTTAAACCGGATATTTACTGTGCCGGAGCCGGCTGAGATTAACGAAATGATTCGTCATATAGAATTCGAGTTCTTCACACACAATGTCCACTATCTTGAGCAGACAGACTCATATGTAAGGTCTCTGCTGATTAAACTTTCCAGATGCCTCTTTGGCATCAAATCTGGCATTGTGGAGAAAAATACCTTTAAGAAGTTCTTTGAAATACGTATGCACATTCTATCCAATCTTGATTATGACTGGAATACGGAAAACATGGCGGCTCTTGCGCATATGAGCAAAAGCCAGTTCTACAGATATTATACGACTATCTTTCATCAGCCTCCCAAAACAGAGCTTATTGAGGCGCGAATGGAATACGCCAAATACCTTCTTACCAACGAGGCTCTTCAGGTAGGTCAGATTGCACGTATGATAGGATATTCCAACGAATATCATTTTATACGTATATTTAAAGAGCATTACGGTTATAGTCCAAAGCAATATAGCAAAAAAAAAAGAGGATGCAGACACATCCCCTTAATCATCTCTGATATATTATTTAAGCAATCTTTGACTTTGCAAGTTCAACGAGTGCTGCAAATCCTTCAGGATCACTTATTGCCATCTCTGAGAGCATCTTCCTGTTAATATCTGCCTCAGCAAGCTTGAGTCCATACATGAATTTGCTGTATGATAATCCATTCATCCTTGCAGCTGCGTTAATACGTGCAATCCAAAGTCTTCTGAACTGTCTTTTTCTCTGCTTTCTTCCTTCATATGATGTATTAAGCGCTCTCATCACCGACTGCTTGGCGATTCTATACTGCTTTGATCTTGCTCCACGGTATCCCTTAGCAAGCTTCAAGACTTTCTTATGCTTTCTCTTAGCGTTCATTCCGCCTTTAATTCTAGCCATTATTAAAACCCTCCTAAATCAATCTTATTACATATAAGGCATGCATCTCTTCATCTGCTTTACATTAGAAGCATCTATCTCTGTCTGCTTTCTGAGATTTCTCTTTCTTTTTCTCGTCTTCTTGTTAAGAATATGGCTCTTATTAGCCTTCATACGCATAAGCTTGCCTGTACCTGTTTTCTTAAAACGCTTAGCTGCAGCGCTTCTTGTCTTCACCTTCGGCATAATTATATCCTCCTTATTTCTTCTCAGTTAAAAACATCACCATGCTTCTGCCCTCGAGCTTAGCAGGTTTATCTACAACAGCAATGTCACTAAGTTTCTCATAAAATGAATCCAGAATCTGTCTTCCCACATTAATATGAGCCATCTCACGTCCTCTGAATCTGAGCGACACCTTTACCTTATCGCCCTTGGTAAGAAACTTTTTAGCCATATTTGCTTTTGTATTCAAATCATTCATATCAATATTCGGCGAAAGTCTTATCTCCTTAACTTCCGTCACCTTCTGCTTCTTTTTAGCTTCCTTTTCCTTACGCATCTGTTCATAACGGAACTTGCCGTAATCAACAATCTTGCATACTGGTGGTTTCGCATTCGGAGCTATCTTAACAAGGTCAAGGTCTGCATCCCTCGCAAGACGCATCGCCTCCTTTATCGACATAACTCCCATCTGTTCTCCGTTTTCATTGATAAGACGTACTTCCCTGTCCCTTATCTGTTCATTAATAAAAAAATCGCTAATTGCCGTGCACCTCCATAATAATATAGCTCCCGCATGATAATGCAAGGAAAATAAAAAAAGCAGACAAAGCATCATTCTGTCTACTCATAAAACAAGATGAAATATCTGTCATAACATCCGACAGACTTTACATTCACCGTAAAATGTCTTATTATTAACCCAAGTCACACATATGTGCTAAGGTGAGAGTAGACTCACTCTGCTTTATTGTAATGTCTGCATCATCCGCAGCATTTGTTATGATATCACCTTATCATACTCATGTCAATAATTTTTTTAAAGGAATTTCCCGATATGAAATATAAACCATACGATACTTTACTGGATACATGCTCATATATATGCGGAATCATAATAATTCTGTTATTTACGGCATATAAACTCGCCTCATCCTACACGGATTTTGCCCTGAGTGATGTTATGGCTCCTTGCTTTTTTCATTTAATTACGGGATATTACTGTCCCGGCTGTGGAGGAACACGTGCACTTGAATATATGGCATGCGGGCAACTGCTAAAAAGCCTGTACCATCATCCGGTCGTACTCTATACAGCCGTACCGGGCATATATTTTATGTTTACACAGACCATCTACAGACTAAGGGGAATATCCGTAAAATTCATTCACAGAAATTCCCCTTCCAAAGTATCCTTACATATCATGAGTGTACAACCGGTATACATATATATCGGTTGCGCGGTACTGATACTGCAATGCATCATCAAAAATGCATTGTATTATCTGTTCGAAATCCATATAATCAGCTGATTAATAAGTATATTAGTAGCTGTCCACACCAAACATATCCATATACTGCTTCATGATCTCATCATACATTCCGCTCTGGCGCAGATAAATCATTGTGACTGCATCAACAACGGCAAATATGAATCCCAGACTGCCAAGTATGATTCCTGCAATAGCAAATCCCTTTGTAGTCTCTTTTTTCCTCATTGATACAATTGCAAGTATAACTGCGGCTATGCCAAGCGGTATCGAGATGGTGTAACAACAGCATGCGAGCACCGTAGACAATATTCCAAGAATCAGCGATATGATTCCGCAGGTATTGCTCTTCTTAGGCATCTCATCAGGCATCCCATATGCATTATACGGCTGGGCGTTATATGGCTGGGCATTGTACGGCCGGGCATTGTTCGGCTGAGCATCATACGGCTGCTGCTTAGGCACATCCGCAGCCTCTTTCTGTACCTCTTCATCGGATCGGGTTTCTGTCTGAGCCGAAGTCTCGTCAACCACATTCTCATCAGGCACAACGTTATTTGTGTTGTCATCATCCTTTCCATAGTAGAAATCATCCTTGTTCTCGTTTTGGTTATCCATAAGATACCTCCTTATAATCTGGAATGACACGCATTCTTATCTTATTGTTCCTCTACTTCTATCTTACGTATCTGCTTTGTACGTATTTCTTCTGTTACTTCAGATATGAATTCATCGAGCTTCTTAGAGCCTTCATCACCAAGATATCTGCTTCTTACAGACACAGTTTCATTCTCTTCTTCCTTCTGTCCTGCTATAAGCATATAAGGAACTCTGTGAAGTCTCGCATCACGAATCTTATATCCTATCTTCTCGCTTCTCTCATCCACACTGCTCCTGATTCCGTAGGATCTTAGTTTACTGTTGATTCTTTCCGCATAATCATGGAACTTCTCTGATATTGGAAGCACTCGAACCTGTTCCGGACAGAGCCATGTAGGGAATTTGCCCGCATATTTCTCAACAAGCCATGCAAGCGTTCTCTCATAACATCCAACACTTGTCCGGTGAATTATATACGGTCTCTTCCTGTTACCGTCCTGATCCACATAATACATATCGAACTGCTCGGCAAGAAGCGCATCCCACTGAATCGTTATCATGGTATCTTCTTTGCCGTATACATTCCTGGCATTAATATCAACCTTAGGTCCGTAGAACGCAGCTTCACCTACATCCTCAATAAATGGTATGTCAAGCTCCGTCAGCACTTCCCTGATATGTTGCTGCGTCTCCTCCCATACCTCGGGCTCCCCTATATATTTTTCCTTGTTCTCAGGGTCCCACTTTGAAAGATGATAAGTTACGTCATCATTAAGTCCAAGCGTTGTAAGGCAATGCTTTGCAAGTGCAAGACATCCTTTAAACTCCTCAACCATCTGGTCAGGTCTCACAATAAGATGTCCCTCGGATATGGTAAACTGCCTCACTCTTGTGAGTCCATGCATCTCACCCGAGTCCTCGTTACGAAACAGAGTGGATGTCTCACCATATCTTATAGGAAGATCCCTGTATGACTTCTGGCTCGCCTTGTACACATAATACTGAAACGGACATGTCATAGGACGTAGTGCATATACTTCCTTGTCCTTTTCCTCGTCGCCAAGAACAAACATTCCGTCCTTATAATGATCCCAGTGTCCCGAAATCCTGTACAGATCGCTCTTAGCCATGAGCGGAGTCTTAGTCCTTACATATCCCCATTCATTATCCTCAAGGTCCTCAATCCATCTCTGAAGCTCTTTAATTATCGTAACGCCATTAGGCATAAGAAGCGGAAGACCCTGACCTATAACATCAACGGTTGTAAATAACTCCATCTCGCGTCCAAGTCTGTTATGATCGCGCTTTTTAATATCTTCAAGATAACGCAGATATTCTTCAAGATCTGTCTTCTTATCAAATGCCGTTCCATAAATTCTTGTAAGCATCTTGTTCTTCTCCGAGCCTCTCCAATATGCTCCGGATGAAGATATAAGCTTAAATGCCTTAATCTGTTTGGTGCTCATAAGATGAGGTCCTGCACACAGATCCGTAAAATCTCCCTGACTGTAGAATGAGATTACGGCATCGGCCGGAAGCTCCTTAATAAGCTCAACCTTATATGGTTCGTCCCTGTCCTCCATAAACTTTATAGCTTCGTCTCTGGAAAGGGTGAAATATTCGAGCTTATTTCCTTCCTTAATAATCTTCTTCATCTCAGCTTCAATTTTATCAAGCGCTTCTCTATCAAATGAAGGACAATCAAAATCATAATAAAAGCCGGTGTCGATTGATGGTCCTATCGCAAGCTTTGCTTCCGGATATAATCTCTTTACAGCTTCCGCAAGCACATGTGACGTGGTGTGTCTGTACGCTGCCTTTCCTTCTTCGTCCCGGAATGTAAGTATTCCAAGCTCTGCATCTTCATTAACAATAGTTCGCAGGTCCACAACCTTTCCGTTAAGAACAGCGGCGCATGCGACTCTTGCAAGGCCTTCACTGATGTCTCTTGCAATGTCGTACGCAGACATCGGACCGCTATACTCCTTAATGGATCCGTCTTTTAATGTAATATTCATTGCCGTACTTCCTCCTTTTTAATAATAACTATATTATTTTATACCTGTTTTGCATATTTAGTCAACCATAATAATCTACAAATCGCATGATGTTAAAAAGTGCAAAGGCACCTTTAATTCCCTCAAAAAATTCTCAAGCCACAATAAGTTTGAGTTGGCCATCAAAGTCTCTAAGAATAATTACGGATATAACTCAGAACAAAAGCTGCCTACAATACCATTTTACTTTATACCGTTTGCAACAAAAGACCTTGCAGAAGATGCCATGATAATTTAGCGTACGTTTGACCTCCTGCTGTTTTAGTCTATTAATTTGCTTGCGTTCTGCATAATTATATACTATATTGTATATACATATATACTGCAAGGAGTGATGGCATGAATATAATTACGCCCTCAGTTACCATAATAGATATGAAGGACTACAGTCTGATGCTTAAGAAAATAGAACGCATTGGTCGTGTCTGCTATAAAAGCGAACGTAATATAACAGAGACGTCCGCAGAGCAATTTGTAAGGAATATTATTAAAAATGGTCACGAATCCGTTATAGAGCACGAAACAGTTACGGTAAAGGTTATATGCGACCGGGGTGTAACCCATGAGATAGTGCGCCACAGACTTGCCAGCTACAGTCAGGAAAGCACAAGATACTGCAATTATTCCAATGAAATGTTTAATAACAGCATTACCGTCATAGATATCGCCTCGGGTTTCAGATACGATTTGAATGATGAAACTGACGCCAGAAAATATGCCATATGGAATGAGGCCATGCAAAGCGCCGAAAAATATTATTTTGAATTATTAAAACTTGGAGCCGCTCCTCAGGAGGCGCGTTCCGTACTTCCCAACTCACTGAAAACCGAGATTATAATAAGCATGAATCTCAGAGAGTGGAGACATTTCTTTAAACTCAGACTTGATAAAAAAGCCCATCCTCAGATGAGGGAGGTTGCAGATATGATCTATCAGAAGTTCCTTAAGGAAATGCCAGTGTTCTTTAGCGGACTTGACATAGTATGACGCAACAGGGCGTCACACACCCGCGCCTGATAATACAATTGACAGCACTATGACTGCTACGATACTTATGAGCGCGGATATAACGGTAAAAATATTGATAAGAAGGCCCCCAAGGATCCGTCCTGCCGGGCCTTTTCCCTGTAAAAGACACATATTACCTACCCACATCGCCAAAAAAACTATTATGGAGAATAATACAGTAAGCAATGTTCCCGTGTACTCATATCGTGACAGAACAACCATATATAAAAGATATCCGATTATATTGATACACATATAAGCAATATATGATATCCCGACCCTATATATCGCAGAAAATACAACATTAACCAGACTAAACAGTCCTATGGACATTATTATCGCAACCGCCGCATTATAATTATACGAAAAACCACAGACAATATCTGTAATAATAGCTGCAATTATGAAAATGATTCCTATAAGAGTCTTTACCGGATTGGAAAATATCATATTCACACTGTCATATTTTTTGTAAAATCCGCTCTTCTTAAACCTTGTAATTCCATTAAGTATACTATCTAATATATCGTTCATATTATATCCACCAATTCCCTTATATTACTTATACAATAACATCTGATACCCGTATCTCTGACTGCGTCCTTATTAGCCTTCGGCATGATACATGTAGTATATCCCATTTTTTCCGCTTCCGCTATCCTTTTTGACGCCATGCCAACTCCCCTGACTTCACCCACAAGTCCCACTTCTCCAAATATGAGCGTTCCGTCAGGTATTGCGCGGTTACGGTAGCTGGATATTACTGCTGCGACGACGGATAAGTCAATGGCAGGTTCATTTATCCTCATACCTCCCGCTATATTGACATATGCATCATAATCAGCCATATGAATTCCGATACGCTTTTCTATAACTGCCATGATAAGCGTTATCCTGTTAAAATCAATTCCGACAGCGGTACGTCTCGGATTATTAAAATTTGTCTGGCACACCAGCGCCTGCACCTCGACCATTATGGGTCTCGTGCCTTCAAGCGCACATGTAACCGTTGAACCTGACTCATTCTCAGGACGTCCCGACAACATATATTCGGATGGATTCTTAACTTCACACAGGCCGGTATTTTTCATCTCGAACACACCAATCTCATTCGTCGAGCCAAATCTGTTCTTGACTGCACGGAGCATTCTGTAGGATGCTATATTATCTCCTTCAAAATAAAGAACCGTATCCACCATATGTTCAAGCATCCTTGGTCCCGCAACTACACCTTCCTTCGTCACATGACCGACTATGAATACGGATATGGCTTCCCTCTTTGCAAAACGCATAATCGCCGCAGTGCATTCTCTTACCTGACTCACACTTCCGGGCGCTGCGTCGATATCCTCCTTAAATACAGTCTGAATTGAATCTATAATAATAACGGACGGTATGAAAGGCTCTCCGTCTACTATGCATGAGCTTTCGGAAATAATTGCTTCAACATTATCCAGACATGTCTCCGAAAGAAGCATCAATCTGTCGGAGAATTCACCTATACGGTCCGCTCTCATCCGGATCTGCTTTAGTGACTCCTCGCCCGATACATACAGTACCTTATTGCCGGCATCGGAAAGACTGCGGCACATCTGCAGAAGCAGCGTTGATTTGCCAATTCCCGGATCGCCTCCTACTAACGTAAGCGAACCTTTCACCACGCCGCCTCCCAATACTCTGTCAAGCTCTCCTATCCCGGTTGAATATCTGTCCTCCGAGTCGGCAGATACCTCAGATATCTTAGACGGCATATTTCTCTCCGATGCATGATCATGCACCCTTCCGCTCTTTTTTGCAGGCTTTAATCCTTCAACCATCGTATTCCACTCATGGCACCCCGGACACTGACCCGTCCATCTGGAGGTTTCAAACCCACATTCCCTGCAGAAAAAAACCGCTCTCTCTTTCGCCATAAAGTTCCCCTTTTACAAAACCGGCTGTCACTATATATGACAGCCAGCGCTTATTAACTGATAGATTATCGCAGAGTATTAGTCTGCCTTAACGACCTTCACATTTCTTACCTGTCCCGGCTCAAGCTCTATACTTATTACGAGCTTTCCACCCAGATTAGTCATGATATCTCCTATATCCTCCCCATCTATAGAAACAGTATAAAGAGTATCAGGCGCAAGTCCCAATGTTACCTGAGCGTCTTCCTCGCCTTCCACATTCATACTCACGGAATCCTCACTGATACTAAAACCTGTAACTGCGGTTCCGAGAACAGACTCATATACAAATAATCCATTCTTCTCAAGCTTGGTAATCTCCTTAAATGTCTTGACTTTATACAAGTCGCCCTGATATTCAAAATCAGAAAGCTTGGTCTTTGTATCCAAAAGATAATTACCAAAACTCAGGGTTCCATCCGCTTCCTTTCTTATAAGTTCCTCTATAACCGCCATTACATTATCCTCCTTATCGTGTATTAAATATCTTATCGCTTTGTATTTTAATTATAATATATTACATATAAAATTGCTACAGTAAAATACCTATTTCTACATTATTCCTGAACCTTAATTTCTATCTTATCCTTTATGAATGATACCTTTATAACGGAATGCCTTTTTATATCATCTTCAAGTATTGCCTCCGCAAGCGCATCTTCAATTTCCCTTTGGATTGCACGTCTTATAGGTCTTGCGCCATAATCTCTGTCAAATCCATTCTCAGCTATATGATTATATACGCTTTGATTTACCTTAAGCTCTATATCAAACTGCTGCTCCAATCTGGTGCACAATGAGCTTATAAGAAGCTTTGCGATGTCGCGAATATTATCCTTCGTAAGAGAATGAAATACTATAAGCTCGTCAATACGATTAATGAATTCAGGCTTAAAAATCTTCTTGACCTCTTCAAGAACTCCCTTCTTCATATCCTTGTAATCCTCAGTCTCGTCTTCGCTTGTAGCAAATCCCAAAAGCTTAGGGGCTGCTATCCTTCTGGCTCCCGCATTGGAGGTCATTATGATAATCGTATCCTTAAAACTTACTGTTCTGCCATGTGAATCGGTTATATGCCCATCCTCAAGAATCTGAAGCAACATATTGAACACATCAGGATGAGCCTTTTCTATTTCATCAAACAGAAGTACTGAGTAAGGCTTGCGTCTTATCCTCTCACTAAGCTGCCCACCTTCTTCATAACCTACGTATCCGGGCGGCGATCCCGTCATCTTAGACACGCTGTGTTTTTCCATATATTCAGACATATCGATTCTGATCATATCGTTCTCGCTGCCAAATACTGCTTCTGCCAATGCCTTCGAAAGCTCTGTTTTGCCCACTCCGGTTGGCCCCAGAAACAGAAATGAGCCTATAGGACGATTAGGATTCTTAAGTCCTACTCTTCCCCGCCTTACTGCTCTTGCAACGGCATTTACGGCTTCATCCTGTCCTATTACTCTTTTATGCAGTATTTTTTCTAACTTTTTAAGCCTCTTTACTTCATCTTCCTTAAGGCTTATCACGGGAATCTTAGTCCAGTCGGATACTACCTGCGCGACTTCCTCTCCGCTCACATAAGGCTTTCCCTTTTCGTCGGCATCCTTACCGCTTGTATTTGCCAGCTTTTCCTGTTCCTTTTGAAGTTTAGAGGCTTTTTCGTACTTGCCATCCATCAACATTTTTTCTTTTTTTATTTTTATTTCTCTTATCTTTTCTTCGCGCTCTCTTATCTTTGAGCAGGATGTGATAAGTCCCATTTGCACTCTGGATGCAGCCTCATCCATCGCATCTATCGCCTTATCCGGCAGGAAGCGGTCATTCACATATCTTGCAGTAAGTTTTACCGCCGTCTCTATCGCATCATCCGTAATCACGACTTTATGATGCTCCTCGTAACGCGGTCTCAGACCTGAAAGAATACTGATGCTTTTATCAACATCCGGTTCCTCAATAACAACCGGCTGAAAACGCCTTTCAAGAGCAGTATCCTTTTCAATGTATTTGCGGTATTCTGACGTGGTCGTTGCCCCTATCAGCTGAAGCTCGCCCCTTGCAAGAAGTGGTTTTAGGATATTGGATGCATCTATTGAGCCTTCTGCGCCTCCAGCTCCTATAATGGTATGAATTTCATCTATGAATAAAAGTATGCTGCCGCTTGAGGTTACTTCCTTTATGACCCCCTTTATACGGTCCTCGAATTCGCCCCTGTATTTAGAACCTGCAACCATCCCGGATATATCAAGCGTATATAATTTTTTTCCTTTCAGATTATCAGGCACATCATCAGATATAATTCTCTGGGCCAGAGCCTCTGCTATCGCGGTCTTTCCCACCCCGGCTTCTCCGATAAGACATGGGTTATTCTTGGTTCTTCTGCCAAGAATCTGTATCACACTCATAATCTCCTTATCGCGTCCTATAACCGGATCAAGCCTTCCATCCTTTGCATATTCGGTAAGATCTCTGGCATATTTTTTTAACATGACGTTATTCTTAGATGATTTGCTTCCGGTTTTTCCCTTTTCAGACATATAATCATTTCTGGCTGTAGACGCATCAAATCCAAGCGAGCTCATACAATCCAGGTATAATTTCTGTACGCTCATTCCCATATCCGATATTATTTTGTAAGCGATACTGTCGTTATCCTTAAGTATCGCAAGAAGCATATGTTCGGTTCCGACATCGGAAAAGCCAAGCCTTTTTGCTTCCCTTACGGAAGCTTCCAATATTTTTTTTGCTCTTGGAGTGTACTCATCCCGCTCCTCTATCCCGATATAACCGCTCTCTGTTGCATATTCCTCCGTAAGCTCTAAAAGCTTCTCCTCGTCTGCGCCGTTATTTAATAATATGTCTCTTGTGGCTCCGTTACATGTAAGAAGCCCGGCAAGAATATGCTCGGTTCCAATATTCTTTCCCATTATTTTTTTTGCGACTTCTGCCGCAATCCTAAGCGCCTGCATTACGCCGTCGGTATAAGCTGGTATCATTATCTCCTCTTTTCTGCGAAGCCCTATGCAACGCATGTTTAATCATTTTTCCCATTCATCAAATATTATATCGATTATCTCATGAACTTCATCCCTTGTTATATCCTTACATACTGCCTGTGCCATAAGCACCTTCATTGTCCTTGTAAGCTCGTTCACTGCCTTAAGCTTGTCCGGATTAAGATTAATGACCGCTCCCTTTCTTCTGTCCAGAGTAAGATACCCCTCCTGTCTCAGAATGGAGTATGCTTTATTGACAGTATGCATATTGATTCCTATGGTATCCGCAAGTTCTCTGACAGAGGGAAGATTATCGCCTTCCTTTATCTCATTTGTCGCAATCTGCATTATTATCTGATTGCATAGCTGCACATATATTGCCTCATCACTATTAAAATCTATCGTAATGTACATATTATGCACCTCCGTCAATAGTCAAACTCATCTCGTGTTCTTCCGTTCTTCATTCTGGTCTGCCTTAATATTATATTGATAATTGCCAGAACAAGCAGTACGCACAGTGCGGCAAGTACTGCTATTATTATTGCCATCTGTCTCAGGTTGCTCTCGTACTGTTTTGCATTCATGTCACCATCCCCGCTTCCGTTAAGAGCGTCCTGATTGACTTTATCAACAAGTCCTCCCGTATATCTTTGCAGACTTTTTTCCTGCCTGTCGTACTGATAAAACTGAGTATCTCCGCTTTCGTTCATGCAGTACATAAGCAGATATTCGTTATCCAGATCATCCTCTATGGTATAAGCTGTTACATTAATTCCATACAAAAGAACTGAGGTCTTTTTATAGCCTGCAGGCACTTTAGTGCTTTCATCCACATCAACTATCCTGAACCTGTACTGATTCTGAAGATATACTGCTCCATCCTCCACGTATACGTCAAATCCTATTCCCTGATTCGCTCCCTCGGCGGCAAGCCGCTTCTCTGTTTCCGCCTCAGTCTCTTTTTTTACTTTTATTATATAATCCCTTGTTTCATCATTCTGCGCCGTCACGGTAACCATTACTGTATTATCACCGTAATTAAGGCTTTCATTCCCAAAAAACGATACTGCAGCCTTTTTATCAGACGCCTGATATGTGAAATACATAGCCTCGGTATTGCAGTCAACTGTCGCAGTATATTCCGTAACATCGCCTGAGAACTGGGGTTCAAGCGTGCCGGAGCTTATTCCAAGGGATATAAGCGCATTATCATTACTAAGCTCCAAGGTTTCGGTTCCTTCTGCTACCGCCTCTCCCGATACATTTACCGATACACGGTTACTTGTTGCCTGCATGGTGCTGCCGCTTTTTCCCTTAACAGTAGCCTCGTCGGATATACTTATGGTCCCGGTTCCGGCTTTCGCCGCCCTAAACATCATAACATATTCATATCTGCTGTTCTTCCCCTTGCTTTTTGACATATATACATGTAAAAGTCCCGAGCCACCGCTGATTCCCTCGCTTCCGTTTACATATGTCATTATCTGCGAGTCATATGATACATAAGCGTCTATTCCGGTTATTCCTTCTGATGCATCAACCAGCATATTCACACTGAATTCCTCTCCCGCCCGGATGCTTTGTGATGATACGGAAAACTGTATCACAGAGGAGGCCGCCGATGCATCTTTATGCAGGATATTCATCCCGGCCATAAGAGAAAACATTATTACAAGTACAGCAAAACATTTTCCGATTAATTTCATAAGGAATACCAACCTTTCAGTTTTTAGTTATTGTGATTGTGTAATTCTTAACATTACCGTTCTGCGCGGTAACGTTTATTTTTGCGCTTGTGACATTGGCAGTAAGCGCTATCCTTCCGGTTCCGGCAACCTTTGCATTACTGTTTACAGGTGTTGCTGCAATCGATACGCCTGTTTCTGATGACGGCACGGTTATGTTATAGCTTTCGGTGCCATCCGCTTCAAATACCGGATTTGTCTGATACATGGTCAGGGTATCTCCCACTATGGTTATGCTTTTAAGGTAATTATTTGGATTGAGACTTCCTGATGCGGGAGCCGCCTCCGCTTTATCAGGCATCCGGTCGTATACCGGTATATAGAATACTATAGGCTGATAAGCCATCCATTCCTTATATGCTCCGTATATCTTTGCTGCCTCAGAATACGCTGCGGCGGCATTGGTCATATACTGATGCTCATATGTCTGATTAGGGGTTACGTTGTACTTCTGAAGATACAATGTATTCTGTCCTCTGGTAATATAATTATTGCCTATGTACTGCGCTCCTCCCACTATTGCCCTATACTGATTGTTCCATGGTCTCATATACGTTGTGCCGGTTGAGGCAAATGTCAGTCCTCTGATTACCGCACCGCCGTCTGCTCCGTCAGTGGCTCCGATATTATAGAAGTTATATATGCCCTCAAAGCCCTGTACGATACCGCTTACCGCACTGCTTACTGTACTTGTACCGGTAACGACCTCCTGCTTCATCCTGGTTGCAAGATGATATGGGCTTACCCCGGTAATTGTCGCTGCCGCTATAAATGTATCCTTATAAGATGTGGTGACCTGACTGCCGGCATCATCCGTGTATGTATAGGATGCGCCGTTAAATATCGTACCTGACAGTATCTTATCCACACCGTCGGCATTCTGGTACAATGGTTCATACGCAAGCGCTTCAAACATGAATACATATTTTTCATCAAGGAAATTACGGGGATCCATATAATATGCAACTGCCTGCCTGGACGCCGTAACCCAGCTCGTTCCGTCATATACAATATATTTGTCCGCTGCATAATCAAACGCATTTTTATCATATGATTTCCATGCGTCGGATCTTGTATTCGGAATAAGGTTTTTGCCGACTACTGCCTCACTGTTTACCGCCGTATTCCAGTCGAGTCCGGTATTATACGACTTAAAGCTCCAGTACGGATACGCCTCATGCAGCTTACGAAGGTAAGGCTTGTAGCTTTCCGGAAATGCCTGAGCCGTCATCTCAGCTTCAAATTCTGCATCTGAAAGCGCCTGGGACGGCGTCTGTGTCGTTGAATCACTGCTGCTTTGTTCCGTGCTTCCACAATCAAACATAAGCCTGTTCTGCATTATCCAGCCCTTTATGGTCTTTTTACCTATCTTCGTCTTTATGCAGAACCACTTGGTACCTTTTACGGTCTTTTCCTTTATAACAGTTATTTTTGTATTTTTCTTAAGCTTAACCGCCTTCTTTTTTTTCTTTATGTATGATGTGGAACCGGCTTTTTTACTAATGGTTGTTTTCTTAATTATATGAGCGTCTATCCGTGATTTATTAATCTTTATATACATCGAATCAATATATCCGGTTACAAGCTGTCCTTTATAATTAAATTCCACGCTATACCATGTTCCCTTTGTTTTTTTCTTAACGGCGCTTACCGTAACTTCTTTACCTTTTTTCAGTTTTACATATTTACCGGATGTCTTAAGATAGGAAGATTTGTTGCCTGCGCCCACCCGTACTCTCTGCGCCTTTATAAGCGTAGCTTTGACTGCGATATCATAAGCGTCTTCCTTACCTGTTCTTTTTGTAACATACATGGATGCGGCATATCCGGTATACGTCTTTCCGGAATATACAAATGAGACTCTGTACCAGCCGCTCTGATATTCTCCAAGTATATTCACCTTTGCCCCGGTATTAAGTTTGATACCGGTACCGTTGTGAGTGATTACGGCATACCCCGTACCGGCGCCGCTTCTTATGTTAAGTCCGTCCGTATTTACCACTCCGACGGATGTTTTCGCATGTGCTGTCTGTGCTCCTGCAATCGCAGACAAAGCTATGCATACAAATATTATCGTAAGAAAGCTTTTGATCTTATGTCCGTTCATGATATCCTCCATATTGTGTAAGTATCTTTGTAAGCTTATCTATCCCAAATTCGTATTTTTTATTGCAGAAGCTGCAGCTCATCTCAATGGGTCTTCCCTCCTCTATCATGGAGGCAAGCTCCTTCCTTCCAACGCTTATAAGCGCCTTCTCCACCCTTTCATATGAGCAGTTACAACGATATCCGCATTCTGTTTTTTCCTTAAAGTCAATGCCCATATCACCCAGAAGATATGTCAGTATATCTTCCGGTTCCATACCTTCGTTAAGCATGGTCGTAACAGGTTTTATACCTGCGAGCTTATCCTCAAGTCCGGATATAACTTCCCCACTAGTATCAGGCATCAGCTGAATGATAAATCCTCCCGCACACCTTACCGTATTGGTCTCATTCATAAGAACCCCAAGTGCAACCGTGGACGGTATCTGCTCAGATGCCGCAAAATAATACGTAAGATCCTCTGCTATCTCTCCCGATATCAGATTGATCTGCCCACTGTACGGCTCCTTAAGACCCATATCCTTAATGACGCTTAGTGTTCCTGCTCCTATAGCGCCGCCCACGTCAAGTTTTCCTTTTTCATTGGCAGGAAGTATCACGCACGGCTCGTTAACATATCCTTTCACATACCCTTTAGAATCTGCAGTAACCGTTATGCCCCCTATTGGTCCGTTTCCTCTGATCCGGAGTGTAAGAACGTCCTTATCGCCCTTCATCATAACTCCCATCATGGACGCCGCCGTAAGCAGCCTTCCCAGAGCCGCCGTTGCAACAGGGCTCGTATTATGATAAATCCTTGCCTGTTCAACAAGGAATTTTGAAGTTATGGCAAATCCCCTTATCTGATTATCTGCTGCCGTAGCTCTTATAATATAGTCCTTCATCTTATATAATATTTTCCTTCCTGATACGCTTCTTTTGCTATAAAATATACTCTGTCCGAATCCTCATCCGGCGCATCATGCGTCTTTTCATCATACACTGCAACGCACTCCATCCCGGATGCCTCTATTGCTCTTTTTACTTCTTCTATGCCATATGCCTTCTGGCTGTGACACTCCGTGTATCTTTGATATAATCCGCCGTCGTCTTTTTCCTCTTCATCAGCAATATAGATTGTAAGCCGGTAATCATGAACCCCTGTTTTATTATCGTAGTGATTCTCCCATATAAGAGTCGCATCCGTTCTGTTATCCACCTGTACCGAGTCAGCCAGTACTTTACTATAGAAGTGGATCGTTTTCATGTCAAAAATAAATATTCCATCCTTTTCAAGGTAATTATTCACCTTTTTCAGAACAAGACACAGATCGTCATATGTCATAATATAGTTCATGCTGTCGCACACACTTACTACGGCCTGTACGGTTCCGTATAGTTCAAGTTCTCTCATGTCCTGATGAAGATAAAGGATATTATTATCCGTTCCATTCTCATATGCCTTAAGAAGCATCTCTTCCGATACATCAATGCCTATCATATCATAACCCAGTCCGGCAAGATATCTCGTCATAATCCCGGTCCCGCATCCAAGTTCACACACAAGTCCCGAGCAGATGCCATGCTCCCGAAGCACTCCCGCAACATGACTGCCCCACTCTTCATAGGGTATATTATCCATGAACCTGTCATATATCTCCGCAAATACCGAATATGCCTCCATATCTTCTCCTTCGCACTGTTCTATACAGACTATAACACAAACAAATATAAAAGACAAGATTAATAATACTTCATTTTGTAAATACTATAACTGACATCTTTATATAAAAGGAGGGAGACTTTACATGTCCCGATCGATAAAAAAAGAAATGATGAAAAATGACCCTTCATGCGCATCAACGCCTGAGGATATAATGAAATGGGAGATAGCAAAAGAACTTGGAGTATACGATAAGGTCCTTTCGGGCGGATGGAAATGCCTCTCGGCTAAGGAAAGCGGACGTATCGGAGGGATACTTAACAGCCGCAAAAAGAAGCTTATGAATTCCTCCGGTTCTTCCGATTCCTGATACCGGAATATAACAACGCAATCATATACACTGCCATATTAACCACGACTATACTTGCGCCAACCGGCAATTTGGCATTAAAAGACAGTATCATTCCCATGATAAAGCACGTCACAGAGATAAATGAGGATAATATAATAACCCTTTTATACGTCCTGCATATACGCATTGATGTTGTTGCCGGAAAGATTATAAGACTTGAAATGAGAAGCGCCCCCATCATCCTCATTCCTATCACAACCGTAACAGCAGTAAGAACAGCAAGAACTATGCTGTATACTCCGGTTTTCGTTCCGGTCGCCCTTGCAAATACATCATCAAAAGTAAATGAAAATATCCTGTTATAGAATAAAATATATATCGCCACTATAATAATCGATACAATAATGCAAAACACTGCATCCGAACGGCTTAACGCAAGTATGCTTCCAAACATATAATTATACACATCCGTGTTCATCCCGGATGACATGGATATAATCATAATCCCGATTGCAAGAGCTCCGCTCGATACGATTGCAACAGCCGCATCACCCGAAAGCCTGCTGCCATCCTTAATTCCAAGGAGGCATATAGCGCATATTATACATATCGGTATCGCCACCGTTAAAGGCGCCGCATTAAGAGCTGCGGCTATCGCAAGGGCGCCAAAGCCCACGTGTGACAGTCCGTCTCCAATCATGGAATACCTCTTTAATACAAGACTCACCCCAAGTAAGGAGGCGCAGAGCGATACAAGAACTCCTACCACTACAGCCCGTACCAAAAACGGATATAAAAAAAATGTATATAATGTATCTGTAATCATCAGGCCTTTACTCCCTTCAGATAATCCCGTCCCACCTTGCTGTTTGTATAATCGTCAATCGAACCGAAAAAAAGCTGTGTATGCGAAAGATGCATAACATGACTTGCGTACATTTTTGCCGCCTCAATATCATGTGATACCATTATTACAGTCATTCCCATATTTTTATTGATGTCTGCAACGAGCTCATACAAATCAGTTGTAGCCGCCGGATCCAGTCCGCTTACCGGTTCGTCAAGAAGTATTAGTCTCTTTGCAGCGCACATTGCTCTTGCAAGTAACACTCTTTGCTTCTGTCCACCGGAGAGTTCCTGAAAGCTTTTCTTCTCATAGCCCTTCATCCCTATAAGCTCAAGCTTCAATATAGCGTCTTCCCTGTCGTTACGATTATAAAATGGTCTCATTCCCATACTGTTAATTCTTCCCGACAGAACAACCTCAAATACACTTGCGGGAAAACTCTGCTGTATCTGCGTCTGCTGTGGGAGATATCCTGTTTCGGATACGCGGAGTCCGTCGCCGAATTCTATACTTCCCGAAACAGGATTAATAAGTCCGAGTATTCCCTTTACAAGCGTGCTTTTGCCCGCTCCGTTCTCACCCAGTATATACAGATATTCTCCCCCGCGCAGCGAAAAGTCTATTCCGGTAAGAACCGTCTCCCCATCATATCCGAATGCCGCATTTTTACATGTTAAAAGTGCCATCAGTTAAGCGCCTCCATAAGAAGCTCCATATTGGAGTTCATCATATCAATATACCCTGTCTGATTTTCATAATCATCCCGCGAAACGTTATGACATGTGTAGAAAGTCCGGACCTTAGCCCCTGTTGCCTCACTTATCGTCTCGGCAATATTTCCATTACTGAGCTCAGTTTTAAATATGACAGGTATATCATTATCCTTTACTATATCAATAAGTTCTATAATAATCTGTGGATTCGTCTCCGTATCCTCAGCACATCCCGGAAACGCAGCATAATAGTCAAGTCCAAACTCCTCGACATAATACCGTAACGGAAATCTGTCCCCGAACACTATGAGCTTCCTTTTGGAATTTGCAATTATCTCCTCTGTCTTACTACTTATCAGAAGAAGCCTGTCCGTATACTCCCTACAGTTTTGCATATAAATATCGGAATGCAGCGGATCAAGCTCCGAGAGCCTTCCGCAAATGGCATTAACGATCTTTACGGCATTGGCCGGCGACGCCCATACATGCTCATCGTATTCCTCATGTTCATCATGAGCGTCATGATCATGAGTGTGCCCGCCGCCTACAGTTTCTTCTTCTATATAAAATTCTCCTGTACAATCCATCATCTTAAGCGTCTGTACGTTACCATCCACGCCATCCAAAACGTCATCTATCCACCCGTCATTCTCTCCGCCGTTATATATAAAAAGATCGCATTCATTAATATCTATTATATCCTGCGGAGACGGATCAAAGGAATGGCTTTCTTCTCCGGGACTCAACAGCATTGATACATTCACCTCATCACCCGCAATCTCGCGAACAAAGTCATAAGGTGCATATATGGTGGTTACGACCTTAAGTTTTCCATCATCCTCTGTCTCATTTGCCGCGCACCCACACAGTACTAAAAGAAAAAAGCATAAAAATAATATAGACAATTTTTTATACATATATATCTCCAAAGAAAGTTTGTATACTAAAGGTTATATTTTTTGTTTACAAATGTCAATAATTTTTTTCTTTACACCATAATAGGTTGATGTTATATTAGTCGTGGATGGTATTCGTAAAGAAGCTGTACCGAGTGTAATATAAGTTTTGCCTTCCATGAAAGGAAGGTGATTGACATGACGCATGACTGTGTGCCACAGATTGGATTTATCGGAGCGGGAAGAGCGGGTTGTTCTTTAGGCATGTATTTTAAAAAACATGACCTTAATGTAACCGGCTATTACAGCAGAACAAAAGAATCAGCAGAATTCGCCGCTTCATTTACTGATACTGTATGTTATTACAGCATGACACAACTTGTCAATGAATGCAATATAATATTTTTAACTGTTTCGGATTCATCTGTAGGTGAGGTCTGGAACGCTATCAAAACAACCGATATTACAGGCAAAATAATATGTCACACAAGCGGTGCATTATCTTCTTTAATTTTTTCAGACATAGAGCTTTACGGAGCCTGTGGCTACTCACTCCATCCCCTATGTGCAATCAGTTCAAGAACCGAAAGCTACAAGATATTAAAAGATACGTATTTTACAATTGAAGGCAGTGAAAAAAAGCTTGATCATATGGTTTCGCTTATCACATCACTTGGAAACCACATTTCGGTGATATCATCCACCGACAAGGTAAAATATCATGCTTCGGCAGTATTTGCAAGTAATCTTGTAAACTCACTTTTTTCGTCAGCATGCGATCTGCTTACCGAGTGCGGTTTTACCGAAAATGATGCACATGCGGCGCTTTCGTCATTGTTTATCAATAACAGCAGGGCGATAACCGGGGAAGGCACGGTATCCGCGCTTACGGGTCCGGTTGAAAGAAATGACATAACAACCGTAACAAAGCATCTTGACGTACTTAGCGGCAATTACAGAAAAATATACGGACTGCTATCTCAAAGACTTATAAAAACAGCCCGTATTAAGAATCCGGATACGGATTATTTGGATATGGAGAATATATTAAGGAATGGAGAATGTGACTATGAAAAACACGGTACTGACTTTTAAAAAAGCAAAGGAAGATAATACGCGCCTCACAATGCTTACGGCTTACGATTATTCTACTGCCAGACTTATGGACGAAGCGGGCGTTAACAGCATACTTGTGGGCGATTCACTTGGCAATGTAATGCTCGGATACGAGGATACTCTCTCCGTTACGATGGAGGATATGATTCACCACGGAGCTGCCGTTTCCAGAGGTGCTAAGAATGCACTCGTTGTAATTGACATGCCCTTTATGTCTTATCAGTCGTCCGTATATGATGCCGTTTGCAATGCCGGACGTCTTATGAAGGAAGGCCGCGCAGGAGCGGTAAAGTTGGAGGGTGGACGCAGTATCACGCCTCAGATTAAGGCCATCACTGACTGCGGAATCCCGGTTGTGGCGCATCTTGGGCTTACGCCGCAATCCATAAACGCTCTCGGTGGACACAAAATTCAGGGACGCAGCGAAGAAGCGGCAAAGAAACTTATCGAAGACGCGCTTGCAGTCGAAGAAGCGGGAGCATTTGCACTTGTATTTGAATGCGTACCTTCAAAGCTTGCTTCCCTTATAACAGAGAAGCTTTCCATACCTACCATAGGAATCGGAGCCGGAGGTGGATGCAACGGACAGGTTCTCGTATATCAGGATATGCTTGGAATGTTCTCCGATTACGTTCCAAAGTTCGTTAAGCAGTTTGCCAATGTTGGAGATATGATGAAGCAGGCGTTTAAGGATTATATAGATGAAGTATCATCAGGGGTATTTCCTGATGAATCACGCTCATATACCATTGATGATGATATTCTAGAAAGATTATATTAAAATAAAATTTATCCGGAGGAAATGATATGAACATAGTATCTACAGTAAATGAAGTAAGGTATGCAGTTAAAGAATGGAAACAAAACGGCCTCAAAATCGGTCTTGTCCCTACGATGGGTTTTTTACACGAAGGTCATCTTAGCCTCATTAAAAAGGCAGTTTCAGAAAATGACCGTGTAATCGTAAGCATTTTCGTAAACCCTACCCAGTTTGGACCAAATGAGGATTTTGAGACATATCCCCGCGACCTTAATAAGGATGTCGACCTTTGCAGGGAGGCAGGGGCTGACCTGATATTTCATCCGGAACCTGAGGAGATGTATCCTGACGGTTTTTGCACCAGCGTTAATATGACGGGACTTACCGACGCATTGTGCGGTAAGAGCAGACCGGTTCATTTTCAAGGCGTCTGCACCGTTGTAAGCAAGCTCTTTAATATAACCACTCCCGATAACGCATATTTTGGCGAAAAGGACGCACAGCAGCTTGCAATCATAAGGCGCATGGTTAAGGACCTTAATTTTGACATCAAAATAACCGGATGCCCTATAGTACGTGAGGAGGACGGTCTTGCCAAAAGCTCGCGAAACACCTACCTTAATCCCGAAGAAAGATGTGCCGCCCTCGTTCTTTCAAAAGCTGTAAAACTGGGTGTACAGCTTGTAGAGAGCGGCGAGACATCTTCCGAGGTGATACTTAAGCAAATGAAAGAGGTCATAGACAATGAACCTCTGGCACGTATAGATTATATAGAGATTGTCGACATGAACACCATGAAGAACACAGACACGATAAAAGGCGACGTGTTGTGCGCCATGGCCGTATACATAGGAAAAACACGTCTCATAGATAACTTTATCCACCATGCAGATTAAAAATACAGCATCAAAAGGAGAATGCCATGAATATTACGATGTTAAAAGGAAAAATTCACAGAGCAGTTGTAAAACAGGCCGAGCTTAATTATGTGGGAAGTATCACAGTGGATCCCGTACTTATGGAAGCCGCCGGAATACTTGAATATGAATATGTGCAGGTCGTTGATATTGAAAACGGCAACCGCTTCGAGACATATACCATTGAAGGCGAAAGAGGTTCCGGAATGATATGTCTGAATGGCGCTGCCGCAAGACAGGTTGCTGTGGGAGACCACATCATAATCATGAGCTACTGTTCTCTGACTCCCGAAGAAGCTAAGAGTCACAAACCGCATGTAGTCTTTGTTAACGACAATAACACAATCGTGGAATGCGCCGATTATGAAAAACACGGACAACTTTCTGTACACGGAGGTATACAATGCTGACCAATAAGACCGTTGTACTTGGCGTTACCGGAAGCATAGCCGCCTATAAGATGGCAAACGTCGCAAGTATGCTCGTAAAACTTAATGCAGACGTGCATGTAATAATGACAGAGAATGCGACCAATTTCATTAATCCCATAACCTTTGAAACACTCACGCGCAATAAGTGCCTGACGAATACATTTGACCGTAATTTCGAATTTGACGTAAAGCATATTTCCCTTGCAAAAAAGGCGGATATCTTCGTTGTTGCTCCTGCTTCCGCAAATGTAATCGGCAAAATGGCGAATGCAATAGCCGACGATATGCTTACTACTACTGTTCTTGCCGCCAAATGCCCGGTACTTATCGCTCCTGCGATGAATACCGCAATGCTTACCAATCCGATTGTAAAGGATAACATAAGCAGATTAGAACATTATGGCATGAAGGTAATTGAATCTGAGTATGGCCATCTTGCGTGCGGAGATACAGGCGCAGGCAAGCTCCCGTCCGAAGAGATTATAGTGGAATATATACTGAAAGAAATTGCGATGCCACATGATATGTCTGGGAAAAGAGTACTTATCACAGCAGGTCCCACAAGGGAATCCATAGACCCGGTTCGCTTCATTTCCAATCATTCAACCGGGAAAATGGGCTATAGCATTGCGCATGCGGCAATGTTAAGAGGCGCCTCAGTCACCCTGATATCCGGTCCCGTAACGCTTGCTCCTCCGATGTTCTGTGATATAATAAATGTAGAATCGGCAGCCGAGATGTATGATGCGGTCATGTCAGAATACTCATCCTGCGACATAATCATAAAATCCGCGGCGGTTGCCGACTACAGGCCACAGGATGTTGCCACTGAAAAAATCAAAAAATCAGACGCAGGCTCTTCTCCTGATATAAAGCTTACACGCACAAAGGATATACTTTCAGAGCTTGGAGCCTGCAAAAAACCCGGACAGATTCTATGTGGTTTTTCGATGGAAACAGAAAATATGTTGCATAATTCCAGAAAAAAGCTTTCGGAAAAAAATGCCGATATAATTGCTGCTAACAGCCTGAGAGAAGAGGGTGCGGGATTCGGAGTCGATACCAATGTACTCACACTTATCACCGCCGATTCCAATGAGAGCTTATCGCTTATGTCAAAGGAATCTGCCGCTCACCGTCTACTCGATAAGATAATGGAAATATCAGCCGGACACAGTATCTAATCCACAGGGGATAACATGAAAAAGGAAGAAACATTAAGAAATAAAATAAAAAGAACTCTTATTATGCTCATATGTGCAGCCTCCGTCCTCATTGCAGGCGGAGGCATATTCACATTTCATCTGCAGAATACCAGGGACAAATCCGAAAAAAACCAGCTTGAACTTGAAGTGGAGGAATACAAAAATCGGATTGCAAACCAGATACGTGAGGACTTCATTGTACTGAATATGATGTCCTTACTTTTAGACGCAGATGATACATCCGATTATGAAACACTTGCAAACAGGCTTACCCGGGCAAATGAAAACAATACATTTCTCACAATGGTCTATTACAATGTAAATGGAGAAGGCATAATCTGCACTTCAGGAAAAGAACCCCTGATCGGAGCGAATCTTAATGAACTGTCGGATGCCGGACGTAAAGCCGTAGAAGAATCCTTTAACGGTACCGCATCACTGTCTAATCTATTTGAAAGCAGAATCTCAGAAAACAGGGTGTTTGTATACAGCGTACCCGTTTATGATGGTGATAAGATTATAGGAGCATTGGCGGCAAGCGACCATATAAGCATCTTTTCAGACATAGTTGAGGGCAATACCGTTCTCGGGGGCGGTGGCTACATTCACATGCTTGATTCCGAAGGAAATTTCCTTATCCGCTCCTCCCATATGATAGTACAGGAGGATATTCCATCCATATTTAACGGTCCGTATCTGTCAGACAGTTCAGAAGAGAAAATCAAGGAGGCTTTTGACAGGCAGGATAGCGCATACTCCTCATTTAGCTACAACGGACGCAGCTATCCGTTCCTCATAGAGCCCGTTGGCATCAACGACTGGTACTTCTTCTGCGTTAATACGGGAGAGGGCATAGGCTCAGAGGCTTCATCGTTTTTATATACCACTCAGATAATATTTGTAATAGTAATCATACTGATGATATTTATGATGTGTTATAGCTATAAGCTTATGAGAAATCATGCGGACGAGCTGATTATACTTGCGTATTACGACTCTCTTACGGGCGCGGAAAATATGCCTCGCTTTTTACAAAGGCTGAAACAGACCATAGATGTAGCAGGACGAAACGGAAGCGTTACCGTAATAAGCATAAGGCAGTTTAGGTTCTTAAATGAAATCTTTGGAAAGAGCGCCACAGAATCCCTTTTAAAGCTTATAAAAAATATTATAGATGAGTCAACAGGTGATGATGAATTTTTCTGCCGGGACACCAACGACAGATTCTATATATATTTCAACGAAACCGATGAAAATACAGTCCGTAACAGAATAGGGCTGATTACAGATAAAATTGAAAGCAGATCCCAGATAGGTGGTAAGGACTACAAACTCGTATTCGACTGCGGCGTATCCGTATCACGTAACGATGATAGCGAAGGACTTGTAAGCTCGGATATGATAATGAACAGACTCCCGTTTGCACTTGATATGGCAAAGAGCATAAACGCCGCACACGGTACAATATGGTTCTTCGACACGGAGCTTCACAAAAAGGAGGGACTTGAGAACTACATTGAAAGCCATATGCAGCAGGCTTTAAGAGACGGTGAATTCAAACTCTTTCTTCAGCCGCAAAAACATCTTAAGAGTGGGCTCATAGAAAGCGCGGAAGCTCTTGTGCGCTGGCAGACAAATTCAGGGCGAATGATCTTTCCCGATCAGTTCATACCCTTATTCGAATCAAACGGCTTCTGCGTGCAGCTTGACCTTTACGTGCTTGAACAGGTATGCAAGAGGCTGCGCACCTGGCTTACTCAGGGTACAAAAGTCATTCAGGTATCCATAAACCAGTCAAAGCGGCTGTTTTTTGAGGAGGACTACATAGACAGATTAAAGGAAATACTTGACAGATATGAAATCCCACCAAGTCTTATAACTCTTGAAATACTGGAAGGTCTTGCGCTTGAAAATGTGGATGAATTAAATGAAAAGATATCAAGGCTTAGAAGCGAGGGATTTAAAATTTCCTTAGACGACTTTGGAAGCGGTTTCTCCTCACTGAACACCTTGGGAAAACTTCAGATAAATGAACTGAAGCTTGACAGGGATTTTCTCATCAAT
>CASFAQ010000002.1 GCA_949292725.1 uncultured Eubacteriales bacterium
ACGGTCTTTATTTGCGAGATACTTATAGAAGCCTTGGCGGCTGACCCCAAGCATTCTGCAGTAAAACGAAATTTTCCCGGTAATCCTGCCGTCCTCTGTTTTCAAAGCCAGAAAGATCATTCTCTGGTTTTTACTGACTTCCGACGGCTGGCGGCGAAAAAAGCTCTGGCTTCCTCCAGAAATTCGTTTTCCTCCTTCAGACGACGGATTTCTTTATCCTGCTCCTTAACTCGCTTACGCAGCATGGTAATCTCTTCTGACAAGCTCATTGCGCTGGCAGGGGTATGGGAGCCTTCCCCGATATCTAACTTACCGGCTCTTACGGCTTTCAGCCAGGTATGGATGGTTCCTTCAGGGATTCCTAATTCTTTAGCAGCCTTAGCGCCGCCGATTTCCTTGGCAAGTTTTACTGCCTGTACTTTGTATTCATGGTCATATTTACGTGCCACTTTGAAGTTTTACTGCCTGTACTTTGTATTCATGGTCATATTTACGTGCCACTTTGAATGCCTCCTTATTCTCTTGGTTTTATTATGAAATCTTTGAGAATAAGCTGTCAACTTTTTTTATACCACACCATTGAAAGAGCGGGATATACGCCGGGAAAAGATTTTAAATTGGCCATGGACGCAGCTTCCAGTGAGTGGAAGGGAGAGAAAAAGGGAGAGTACATACTTCCGAAAGCGGGAACACATTTTACTTCGGAATCTCTGATTGCGCATTGGAAGGCATTGGTGGAGAAATATCCTATTATATCCATTGAAGACGCACTGGATGAGGAAGATTGGGAAGGCTGGCAGTTACTAACTAAAGAACTGGGAGATAAAATCCAGCTTGTAGGAGATGATTTATTCGTTACAAATACGGAACGACTTGCAAAAGGAATAAAACTTGGTTGCGGTAATTCTGTTTTGATAAAATTAAACCAAATCGGTTCTGTATCGGAAACACTGGAAGCGATTAAGATGGCACATAAAGCCGGTTATACTGCAATTGCGTCCCACAGATCCGGAGAGACAGAAGACACTACTATTGCAGATTTAGCGGTGGCACTCAACACCTGCCAGATAAAAACAGGCGCGCCCAATCGAAGTGAGAGAGTGGCAAAATATAATCAATTGCTTCGTATTGAGGAAGAACTTGGCGAAAATGCTGTTTATCCGGGTGATAGCGCATTCAATGTGGAATAAGACAATAACCTATTTTTGATATACCACATACAAAACATACAAGCGGAGAGGAATCCAATTTGGGTTCCTTTTTGCTTGTTGTTAGCTCTTAATGGATGATAATTTTGAGGAACGGAGTGCTCGTTTAATTGCTTCAAAGCTTTCCTCACTTAAATCATGTTCGACCTTACAGGCATCAGCCAAAGCAGTTTCTTTACTCACACCGATACGTATTAGTAAATCAGCAAGTATAGTATGTCGTTCTAATACATCTTCGGCACGCCTCCTGCCGGCTTCGGTCAGTGTGATGTATCCGGTGCTGTCCATCGTTATGTATCCTTTTTCTCGAAGGTTCTTCATGGCAACACTGACACTTGGTTTTGTGAAATTCATTTCATTTGCAATATCTATTGAACGAACCTGCCCTCTGCTTTTTTGCAGCATAAGAATTGTCTCTAAATAATCCTCCAACGACTCGTCTGCACGATGTTTAATATAACTCATTATGGCATCTCCAATCTTTTTTCACATCATATCATTTTTGAATGAAAAAGACAAATAGAAAAAACACAGAGCTTATTGAGAAACTCTCTCTTTTTGAATGCTTGAATATAAAAAGCAGATATGATATTATTTGTTATAGTTAGACATAACTAACTGATAATAAAGGAGGTTTATCATGGATAAAATTTATGTTGTTTATTGGTCTCAGTCTGGAAATACACAGGCAATGGCGGAAGCTGTCGGAAAAGGAATTACTGATGCAGGTAAAGAGGCAGCAGTAGTTTATGTAGGTGATGCTTCTATTGAAGACTTAAAGAATGGAAAGTGCTTTGCACTCGGATGCCCGGCTATGGGTGCCGAGGTTCTGGAAGAATCAGAAATGGAGCCTTTTGTAAGTGAAGTGGAAGGATTTGCATCTGGAAAGACAATCGCCCTATTTGGCTCTTATGGTTGGGGCGATGGCCAGTGGATGCGTGACTGGGAAGAGAGAATGATGGGCAGTGGTGCAACAGTATTGAATGGCGAGGGTCTGATTTGTCACGAAACACCTGATGAGGGAATTATTTCAGAATGTGAATCGCTTGGAAAAAAGCTCGCATCAGTATAAGATTCAATGAAAAAGGGAAGAAGCCTTTCTTACTCTGAAAAAGTATAAGAGGCTTCTTTTTCGTCTTTATTGAAATGATGAATGGCAGGAGGTGACTGAATGAGTGTGGTGATTATAGGTGGAAATGAATGTATGGTTCGAAAGTATAAGGTGTTATGCGAGGAGTATCAATGTAAAGCTAAAGTATATCCTAAATTCACTGGAGCTTTGAAAGGGCTTGGCAATCCAGATTTACTTGTACTTTTTACAGGAACAGTATCACATAAAATGGTGCGAAATGCACTTAAGGAAATTAGAGGGCAGAACACTAAGATTGTTCGTTCGCATACAAGTTCAATGGCTGCTCTAAAGAATATTCTTGAAAAGAATATATGAATATAAAATATTGAAGTGAGCAGATAGCTATATTTATTAAATAAAAATAGAAGTAGAGGTTTACAATGACTGAAAAATGTATGGAAAAAAGACTTATTGAGCATTGTGCTCCGACTTTGGCCGGCATGAAATCTGCAAGCCTCTTTAACTATTTTCATAAAGGAGAACAGATTGTCCGGGAAGAGCTTCGGGAAATCAATGACTTACTGAATGATAAAGGGGTTTACGCAGATGTTCTGATTTGGCGGGAAAAATCAGCTTTAATATATGTATATCGGGTAAAAATGTTGGAAAAGGAATTAAAACAGCCAGGGGTTTTAGAGTTGCTTGAAAGATATGGCTATGAAAATTCCGATATTGATTCCTGCATGAAACATTTGAAATATCGACTTTTGAAATGTACTTGTTTCCCACATGAAATAGGGGTTTTTCTTGGCTATCCGATGGAAGACGTGAAAGGATTTATTGATAACAAAGGAAAGAATTGCGAGAGTTGTGGAGTGTGGAAAGTGTATTGCGATAGGGAGGAAAAAGACAAGCTGTTTCAGAAATTTAAAAAATGCAAGGATGTATATCTGCAAGTCTTTTGCGAAGGCAGAGAACTCTCGAAAATGACTGTATGCACATAAAATAGTGAGAGATGTTTATAAAACCATTCTCTTTTTATTTATGCTAGTAAGTATTTCCAGAACCTGCTAATGAGAAAATATATCAATAATGAAATTTAATGAGAAAATATGTTGACAAGAACAGTTAGTCATATTAAACTCAACATGATTAGAAAACGCTAACCTATTTGATATTGTATTGATAACCAGCATACTACGGAGTGGAAAGGTATGGAAGAAGATATGAATTTAGCTGATGCAATGATTGGAGAAGAATATATTGTGAAAGAAATTCAAACGGAAGATGAAGAATTAATATCATTTTTGTTTTCGCTTGGATGTTATAGCGGAGAACCTATCACTGTAATTTCCCACATGAAAGGCGGATGTGTTGTTTCTATCAAGGACGCCAGATACAACATTGATACTGATTTAGCGAAAGCTATTTCAATATAAGATAGAGAAATTGCAAACGCAATTACCTATCAGATAGAAATGGTGAGTATCTCACTATTTTTTATGTCCGATGGTTAGAAAAAACTAACATTGGTAAATTGAAACTAAAATATATCAAAGGAGGGTTCATCATGAGAATCGCATTAGCGGGTAATCCCAATAGCGGAAAGACTACGATGTATAATGCCCTGACCGGAAGAAATGAAAAGGTCGGAAACTGGGCTGGTGTTACCGTAGAGAAGAAGGAAAGCCCAATCAAAAGGTCTTATTATGACGGAAAGGAAGAACTTATTGCTGTAGACTTACCGGGAGCTTATTCCATGTCTCCATTTACATCGGAGGAAAGTATTACCAGTGCCTATGTAAAGAATGAGAATCCTGATGCAATTATTAATATTGTAGATGCTACGAATTTAAGTAGAAGTCTTTTCTTTACCACACAGCTTTTGGAACTTGGCATTCCTGTGGTGGTCGCACTGAACAAGAGTGATATTAATGAAAAGAAGGACACCCAGATTGATGAGAAGGCTTTATCGGATAAGCTTGGCTGTCCTGTGATTAAGACGGTTTCCACGTCTTCCGGTCATACCGGTTTAAAAGAGGTAGTGACAAAAGCAGCTTCTCTAAAGGGGTGTGAGCAAAAGGCTCCTTATGTGCAGGATAATATTGACCTGCATAATAAAAATGAAGTAGAGGCGGCGGACAGAAAGCGTTTTGATTTTGTGAACTCCATCGTTTCTGCTGTTGAAAAGCGTAAAGTCTTAACAAAAGAGAAAAACGGTCAGGACAAAATAGATTCCGTTCTTACAAATCCATGGCTTGGCATCCCGATTTTTGCACTGGTTATGTTTGGTGTATTTTACATTTCACAGTCTACTGTTGGAACTTGGATTGCAGACTGGCTGGTGGGTTGGATTGAGACCTTCCAGGAATGGGTTGCAGGTCTTGTGGAAAATGCAAATCCGTTCTTACAGTCACTTCTTGTTGACGGAATCATTGGTGGTGTAGGTGCTGTTGTAGGTTTCTTACCACTAGTTATGGTAATGTACTTCCTGATTGCTCTTTTGGAAGACTGTGGATACATGGCAAGAGCAACGGTAGTTTTGGATCCTATTTTTAAGAGAGTGGGACTTTCCGGAAAATCTGTCATTCCTATGGTAATCGGTACCGGATGTGCCATCCCTGGTATTATGGCATGCCGAACCATCCGCAATGAGAGAGAAAGAAGAACAACAGCAATGCTGACACCGTTTATGCCTTGTGGCGCGAAGCTTCCTGTTATTGCATTGTTTGTGGGTGCATTTTTCCCGGATACATCTTGGGTAGGACCGCTTATGTACTTTGTTGGTATTGTTTTAATTCTCCTTGGAGCATTATTGATAAAAGCAATTACAGGATTTAAATACAGGAAATCTTTCTTCATTATCGAATTACCGGAGTATAAAATTCCAAGTTTGAAAAGAGCGACATTGTCTATGCTTAGCCGAGGCAAGGCATACATTATAAAGGCGGGAACCATTATTCTTGTATGTAATACGATTGTGCAGATTATGCAGTCCTTTGACTGGCATCTGCAGGTGGTTGAGGAAGGGATGGAAAATACCTCCATTCTTGCATCAATCGCTTCTCCGATTGCAGTCATCTTAGTTCCGGTCGTTGGTATAGCAGCATGGCAGCTGGCGGCGGCAGCGGTAACCGGTTTTATTGCAAAAGAAAATGTAGTAGGTACACTTGCGGTTTGCTATGGCTTAAGTGCTTTTATTGATACGGAAAAGCTTGCACTTGTTGGTGATGGTAATGTGGTTGCATCCGCAATGGCAATTACAAAAGTGGCGGCTCTTGCTTACCTGATGTTTAACTTATATACACCACCTTGTTTTGCAGCGCTTGGCGCAATGAACTCAGAAATGCAGAGCAAAAAGTGGTTATGGGGAGGCATTGCCCTTCAGCTGTCAGTAGGTTACACAGTTGCTTTTCTTGTATATCAGATAGGCACACTGATTACGACAGGTAAGCTTGGAAATGGATTTGTTCCCGGACTTATTGCTGTGCTTGTTATGGTTGCCGTTGTGGTTGGACTTATTCATAAAACCAACAAGCAGTTTGCATCCGAGTATGAATTAAAAAAGGAAGTATGAGTTTGACTGACATATAGATTTAAGTCAGAAAGGAGCTGCAATGGAGAATTTGATTGTCATTGGAATTCTGCTGGTTTTAGTAGGTGCAGCGGTTCTTTACATATGGAAGGAAAAGAAGAAAGGTACAAGATGTATCGGATGTCCGGCTGCCGGGTGCTGCCAGGCAAATGGATGCAAAAAGGCAAAGGAAAACTGTAATTGCCATACTGATAGCAATTAAGACTATGCCTGCACTTCTTTTGTGCAGGCATTATTTATAGAAATATTCTTATTGAAAATGTGAAAGGAGCTGAAATATGGAAAAGGACTTGATAAAATCGGAAAACAAATTAGCAGCGAACTATCACAGGACAAGAATGCAGAAAGAAATGGTGTTACAGAGCCTAAAAGAAAACGGATGCAGAATAACGAAACAGAGAAAGATTTTGTTAGACATTATATTGCAGGAGGAATGTGCGTGCTGTAAGGAAATATATTATAAAGCGGTTGCAGTAGACCCTTCCATTGGTGCTGCTACAGTATATCGAATGGTTAATCTGTTAGAAGAAATCGGAGCCATCAGTCGAAAGAATATATATCGTATTTCCTGTGGCATGAATTGTGACAGAGAAGGTACCTGCATCATTGAGTTAGATGACCAGACCATTTTCAGATTGTCCTCCGGAGAGTGGTATAAAGTTATATCAGAAGGACTTCGGTGCATGGGATATGTGGATTCGCAGAAGGTTGCAAGTGTTGTTGTAGAACCATGTGATATGGAGTGTAAATGATAAAATATCTCAACAATGAGATTTGCATAGAAGTACATTCTTTAGAGAGGTATAATATATTTTCAAAGGAGGGTTGTCATATGAAGAAACATAAATTCTGGGCATGGGCGGCTGTGATTTGTATGCTCATGGCAATCTTAACCGGGTACAGACATGAATAGTATTGGAGGTACAAACATGAATATTTTGAAGAGAATTGATGCAAAAAAGACAGGTATCTTCGCTGCCGGGGTTTTATTTGGAACAGCAGGTATCAAAATTTTATCCGGCAAGGATGCAAAAAAAATATATACACAGTGCACAGCTGCTGCGCTTCGTGCTAAGGACTGCGTAATGAAGATCGTTACGAATATACAGGAAAATGCGGAAGATATTTATTCTGAAGCAATGCAAATTAATGAAGAACGGGCTTCAGAAAATAGTGAATTTGACGATGAAAGCGAAACAGAAGTCGAAAATGATACTATGAAAACAGAAGAGTAATCAGTGAAAACGGACACAGGATGTAGTCATTTGCTATGCGGGAGACAGAAGGGGACCTATTTCAATTTTACAGAAGGCTAATTACGATAGTATTGAAGTGCCTCAATCGGCCTTGGAACTTTCCGGAAGAAGTATGAATAGAGAATATCAGGATAAAATAGTTGGAAAAGTACTTTTACGTTTTGCAAACAAAATGTTTCTTCCCTACCCAATCAGAATTGCAGTTACAACTGTAAAGTCTGCAAAATATATCTGGAAAGGACTTGGTTCCGTTTTAAAGGGTAAGATAGAGGTTGCACTTTTAGATGGAGTAGCAATCGGAGTATCTGTACTTCGCGGCGATATGGAAACGGCAGCTTCTGTGATGTTTTTACTGGATATCGGAGAGACATTAGAAGAATGGACTCATAAGAAATCAGTTGATGATCTGACAAGAAGTATGTCACTAAATATTAGCAAAGTGTGGATGCTGACTGATGGAAAGGAAATTTTGACAGATACCAGTCAGGTCAGGGCGGGGGATATGGTTGTTACACATATGGGAAATCTGATTCCTTTTGATGGTATCGTTGTAAAAGGTCAGGGAATGGTCAATCAGTCATCATTGACCGGAGAGTCTTTACCGGTCGAGAAAAAGGAAGGCGGATATGTATATGCCGGGACTGTATTAGAGGAAGGAGAGCTGACCATACAGGTTAAGGTTACATCCGGTGCAACCCGATATGAAAAAATTGTAACAATGATAGAAGAAACAGAGAAACTGAAATCCGGGATGGAAAGCAGGGCAGAACATTTGGCTGACAGACTTGTACCATACACACTGCTTGGAACAGGACTGGTTTATCTTCTTACCAGAAATGTAACAAAGGCTTTGGCAGTTTTGATGGTAGATTATTCCTGCGCACTAAAACTTGCAATGCCGATCACTGTTCTTGCCGCAATAAAAGAAGCAAACCGGCATCAAATAACTGTAAAAGGCGGTAAATTCTTAGAACAGATAGCAGAAGCGGATACCATCATATTTGATAAAACCGGGACATTGACGAAAGCGCAGCCAATTGTAGAAAGGGTCATATCTTTTAATGGAGAAAATCCGGATGAACTGCTTCGTATAGCAGCTTGTCTGGAAGAGCATTTTCCGCACTCTATCGCAAAAGCAGTTGTTAATGCGGCAAAAGAAAAAGGGCTCGTACATGAGGAAAATCATTCTAAAGTGGAATACATTGTTGCTCATGGTATTTCATCAAGGATAGAAGGTAAGAGAGTGGTAATTGGCAGTTATCATTTTGTGTTTGAAGATGAAAAATGCACTGTACCTGTTGAAATGGAAGAAACATTCGAAAACCTGCCGGAAGAATGCTCACTACTCTATCTTGCCATGGAAGGGAGATTGGCTGCCGTTATCTGTGTTTCTGATCCGGTCAGAGAAGAGGCTTCTGATGTGATTTCGTTACTACATGACCAAGGTTTTACGAAAATTGTTATGATGACCGGAGACAGTGAGCGTACAGCGTCTGCTGTTGCGAATAAAATTGGTGTAGATGAATACTATTCTGAGGTTCTCCCAGAGGATAAGGCAGCATTTGTAGAAAAAGAGCATGGCAAAGGCAGAAAGGTCATTATGATTGGTGACGGAGTAAATGATTCGCCTGCATTGTCAGCTGATAGGACTTAAGAATGAGGATACATTAAAAATACATATTGCGGCACATTTACATGATATTGGAAAGATAGGTGTGCCGGATGCTGTGCTTAACAAAGAAGGAAAACTAACAGATGAGGGATTTGCATATATAAAAAAACATCCCATAATAGGAGCTGAGATACTTGGAAAATCCCACAAATTAAGTGAGCTGTCAGACATTGTTTTGATGCATCATGAGCGTTTTGATGGGAAGGGTTACCCGATTGGCAAATCGGGAGTGGATATACCAATTGGAGCAAGAATTATTGCAATATGTGATTCTATTGATGCCATTACATCTAACCGCTGTTATCGTAAAGCACATGATTTTGATTACTGTTATGAGGAAATTGAGAAGAATCTGGGAAAGATGTATGACCCGATTGTGGGTAGATATGTGCTTGATAACTGGGATGAGATAACGAGTGTGGTGAATACGGAATAATAAAGTGTTTTATAACTATTTTTGGCGTTGAATAAAGGTGATGATGGTTTTGATAGTGGGTATTAAAAATCCATGTTTGGATATATATTAATCTGCAAAATAAGAAAACCAATAGCTTTGTATGAGATACTATTGGTTATTCTTATTGTTTTGTTTTCGCATCAAATTAAGTATATATTGAATAATTGGTAATAAATCATGAGATTCCTGTTCCGTGCAATCATTTAATAAGGTAAGGAGCTTCTGAAGATTTGGTTTCTGGTCGTTGCTATATGGGTAGAAAATCTTATCTGCTGGTATCTTAAGATATGTAATTAATGGATACAGCTTCTCAAATTTCGGATTACCACGTCCAGCTTCGATGTTCAATATGGTGCGTTGATCTAGATTAAGAATTTCTGCCAGCTTTTCCTGTGAGAGACCGAGTTCTGTACGGGCTTCAAGTACTGCGTTGGCAAGATTTTGTTTTATATCCTGCATTGTAATTCACCTCGATAGTAGTTTACATTACACATCGACAAGAGTGAATTACATTAGAATACACTATAGATATGGAGTGCAGTACATAGTGAAACAAAAGTGGAAAATACGAGAAAAAAGAATATTAGTAGAAAAAGCAAAAATAGCCTACTACACACATCAAGGTGTATCGTGATGAGGTATAAAACCTCAATGCGATACATCTTTTTTAGTGGGTAAAATCACAGAGCAGTTTCGTCCTTTTCTGATTTTCTGTCATTAGTCTGCTGAACTGACGAACTACGATTAAGATATTGATTCAGATTATCTAATTTTCTGTTGAGAGCATTGATTTCTTTCTCCGCAGATTTATAGGTTTTCTGTAAGGTTTCTTTCTTGGAATACAAAAAATTGTATTCGTTACGGAGCCTTTCAATATCAAGAGTTTTAGGGTTCACTCCAAGCCGTTTTAACATATTTTCTGCACCGTCATGGAGTAGAAGTTCTGTTTCGTGCAGTTTTGGTAAGAACCGACTTAGCTGCAAGCTGTTTTTCCAGCTCGGCAATGGAGCTTGTTTCACTGTAACTGCTGGCAGCAATCTTTAGGTTTTGGATGTCTGCCCAATGCTTTAGACCGGGACTATGTTCAAACTTTTCTTCCGAGGTGTCAATGAGTTTTTTGGAAGAATAATCTTTGACAAGCTGCTTCTTTCTTGTAGGAAATGGAATACGCTTTTTAGGCTGTATCAATGCCTTTGCTTCAATCCGTTCCTTAATCCGCTCATTGGTGTATTCCGCACCTAAAGAGTTGGCTCTGCCACGGATAAAATGCTCACGGTCAAGTGGTCGGAAAGATATATATTTTAAAGATTTTTCATCAAAGGTTTCGCCTTTTATCTCATATCCTTTGGCACGGATAAGGTCAAGAAAGCCCTCATAAGTATCAGCAGTTTGGATAGCTTCGTCAATGTCTTTTTTCAGCCTGGTTTTCCATGAGGAATTGTTTTTATTGGAGAGCCATTCCTTGTATGGTTTTCCACGCTGGTCAGTTGGTGGCAGGACGGATAACTGATGCTCAGAACACAGCTCATCATTTAGATGTCGTATGTGATAGTAGGTCTTTTTACAGTCATGGTATTTCTCATGATTGATGTTATCTGCAGCACAGAAAATGATGTGGTTATGAACGTGTCCTTTGTCAATGTGGGTAGCCACAATGTAAGAGTATTTTCCTTCCAGTAGTTTGTCGGCAAGCTCTATACCGATTTGATGAGCTTCCTTATAAGATACTTCTCCGGGCATGAATGCCTGTATTAGATGAAAGGCTTTGTTTGGGTCTGCCTGATTGGTTTTTGACAGGGCAAACTTGAAATCAAAAGCAGCAGTTTCCGGACTGCATCCAAAGGAAGAAATGAGGATACTTTCATCTGTCTTTGTAGGGGTGCAGATGTAATCTACTGCTTTATTGACGGTTGCTTGGATAGCATGGATTTTTGTGATTGCCATACCTGTTTCATCAGCTCCTTTACTTCTTTTACATCGGCTTCATAGACGTTGCCCGTGGCGTTCATACGCTTGGCAATCTGGTTTAAATTGTTCCCGATGCGAGAGAGGATTGTGTTGTATTCCCGTAGGTGTTCATAGTTTACATCATAGACATATCCGTACAAAATCAGATGCCGGATAAAGGCGGATTTGCTTTTCATATTGGAGGCTTTCCATTTCTGTTCTAGGATGTACTGTTCATCATCGCTCAGATATATTTTCAATTCATTTTGTCTTTCTCTTTTTGCCATTGCTTTGTCCTTTCCCTTCCTTATTTATGAAGAAGATTTTGTAATATGCCGTATCCGGCTGTCCGGCTTCGGAGAACGGCATAGGTAATAAAAAAACTGCACTGTTCACAGCAGGCATCAGATGCCCGTGAAGCTCCATAGCAGTTTGTGTGTCTTTTTATGAATTTGTGATTTTATCCATAAAAGATTTTAGCAACCAGAAGCTGCAAAGTCAATAAGAGAAAGCAGGAGAGAAAAGAGTATTTATTTTGGGATAAGTTGAGTTGATTGTATCAAAAGCGGTTGCGGAAAAAAGCCTATTTTAATATGAAAGGTTTTTTTCGGTTCGTTTTTTACAATGAGATTGGAGAATTTACAGAAAGGAGGTAAAGCATGAATACGGCAGTTCGAAGAGCTGAAATAATAAATATTCTGCTTGTCAGACGTCGCATTACGGCGAAAGAACTGGCAGACGAATTTAATGTTACGGTTCGCACAATACAAAATGATATTCAGGCTTTATCTCTTGGTTTTCCAATCTATACGAAACAGGGAGGCGATGGTGGAATATGTGGAGCCACTATGCGGGCACGCCAAGAGATACCTGCTTTCTTTATAGAGAAGGTTCATATGAAGGAATACTGAAATCTGGTATTGAAGTTAAGGTAAGTAGCGAGGGATGGCTGGCAAAATGTGCAGCAGTTGCACGGGGCAAAGATACATATTTTTGATAATGATACTTCCGGAGAAATCCGGTCAATTTGGATGACGGTGCAAGACCGATGTGGGCAGAGTAATGACCTGTCACCTGTATGGATTTTTTTGTTATCTGCTGATGAGAGATAGGAGCATGGGTTCCTGTTTGTCATGGGCAGATAAATTTACGTGAAGAAAGGAGAAAACATGGGCAATGAAATAACAAAGGAACAAATCAATATGATGATGGCATTGGCTTTAATGAAATATTTATATAGGGAAGGAAAAATATCTGCTTTAGGTAATCAGGTTCAGTATTATGATAATTTGTTAGCCCAACATCCTGATTGGGAACTTTATGACAGATATATTGATGAAGTCGCTACGATGATGCGCAGCGCAATCAAGGTGGCGACAGGTCATGGAACATCAGAATGAATACCGAGTGATTGTATCGGAACGGGCAACGCAGATGTTTGTTTCCCATGCCGCATTTCTGGCACAGGTCAGTACAGAAGCAGCAGAACGGCTGACAGCAGAGTTTGAGAAAATCCGTAACTATACGGAAAGTATGTTTTTTGGAGTGTCGCTCAGGCAGTTCACTTTTCTGTCCTTGCCTGCGGCGTGGCGGTTGCCCTGTATTTTGTTATCCGTCCCTACTTCGGCACGGAAACCCTGAACTGGATGTGTATTTTAGGAGCTTCTCCTTTTGCAGCGTTGGAATTTATCAAGTACAACGGAATGATCCGTCTCAGAGGGCGAACAACCTTCTGACCCTTGCGGGCGGTATCATCACCACCTTTGCCGTAGAGCGACCGTATTATCCGAGAAATGATGGGGCTTTAGTGAGAACTTAGGTGTAAATACACCCAAGTTTCAAGTGAGCGCTTGATATTTTACAAAAACGGTGGCATACTATACTTGAAAGTTGAGGTAAAATACCCGTAAGTTTTAAGTAAATGGAGGACTACAATGCAGAATATTATTAAGCGTGACGAATATCTTAGCAGAATTATTGACAGAAAGGAAAACGGACTGATTAAGGTTATTACCGGTATCAGAAGATGCGGAAAGAGCTTTCTCCTGTTCAATCTGTTTTATGATTATCTAATCGAAAGCGGAGTAAAAGAAGAACAGATTATTACGATGGCTCTGGATGATGACACCTTTGTTAAATACCGTGATCCTGATGAATTGTCAAAATATATTCGCGGGAAAATCACGGGCTCGGATATGTACTATATTCTCATTGACGAGGTGCAGTATGCAATCACAAAGGATGAACTTAAAAATCCTGAGAACATCAGGCTTTACAATGTACTCAACGGTCTTATGCGGCTTCGCAATGTTGATATCTATGTAACCGGAAGCAACTCAAAAATGCTTACGAAGGATGTATTGACCGCCTTTCGTGGCAGAGGTGACGAGGTAAAGATTTACCCAATCTCTTTCAAGGAGTATTATTCCTTTGTGGGCGGAGATAAATCCGATGCCTATGAAGAATACGCTCTGTACGGCGGTATGCCCCTTGTTTTAACAAAAAAGAGCGACGCAGACAAGATGAACTATCTGCAAACCCTTTTCACCGAAGTATATTTCAAAGACATTGTGGAGCGTTACGATATAGAGCTGCCGAATGTACTCAGCGAATTAACGGATGACCTGTGCTCTTCCGTTGGTTCACTTACTAATGCAAGTAAAATTTCAAACACCTTGCAGACAGTAAAAAACATTAAGGTTTCAGGTACAACCGTTTCAAACTATCTGAATTATATGATTGAATCGTTCCTGTTTTGCAATGCGAAACGATACGATGTAAAAGGAAAGAAGTATTTTGAGTATCCGTCAAAGTATTACTGTACCGACATCGGACTTCGCAACGCAAGACTGAATTTCAGGCAGCAGGAAGAGACGCACATAATGGAGAACATCATTTATAATGAGCTTCTGTGCCGTGAATATTCCGTTGATGTCGGTGTTGTAGAGATTGTAGAAACCAATGCGGGCAAGAGATCTAAAAAGCAGTGTGAGATAGATTTTGTAGTAAACAAAGGTTCTAAAAAATACTATATCCAATCTGCACTGAATGTTTCGGAACCGTCAAAACTTGAAACCGAACTCAGACCTTTGAAGAATACCAAAGATTTCTTCAAAAAGATTATAATCAGTAAAACCTCAATGAAGCCTTGGACAGATGAGGACGGAATTCTGCATCTCGGACTTTATGAGTTCTTGCTGAATGAAAATTCCCTTGAGCTATAAACTGAATAAAATCCTGAATTTTGACGTCTATATTCGTTTGCACTCATATGATATCGCTGTTTGAATTTTTTGCAGAAATATCCAGCATCAGAAAAGCCGGTATCGGCTGCAACAAAAGAAACCGATTTTTGTGTGGTTTTAAGCTGTGCTGCCGCTTGTGTCAGCCGATATTGAATCAGATAGGATACCGGAGAAGTTTGAATGCAGGAACGGAAGATATGCAGCGCCCCGCTTTTGCTTATCGGAACAGAGTTTGCTATCATATCAAGAGTAATTGCATCCTTGTAATGATTGTGAATATACTGCATCATGGTTTGTAATTTTGCCTGTCTGTGATTTAAATGGCGCACAGCTGGTGAAATGCTATCCATATTCATATTTTGATACAATACGTCCCAACATTGAAGCAGCAGTTGCATGGTACGCAGTTCATTTCCGCCATCTATTTCCTGAACAGAAAAAATCCGATTCAAAGTTTCTAAGATGTGATATTGCCACGCTACATCCGGCTGCAAAACCTGAAAAGCTACAGATGAATGGAGGATAGGATTTACATATTTTTCGTAAATCAAAGTATCTTCCGGTGCAAGCAGCGTTGCGTCAAAAACAATATTGGGACAAAAAACGCTGCTTTTCGCCTCATACTGATGAAGCGTTCCGCTATTGATGAAAATGCCGCTTCCTTCAGACAGTTCTATCCTGTTGTCTCCGGCAAAACATATTGCCGTACCTTTGTCGACAAACAGGAATTCCAATTCATGGTGCCAATGCCAGTCAATCCGATGAAAATCAAATTCCCAAATATTTTCAGGATAAAAGGCGAAAGGGTATGCTTGGCTCCCGTGGACAACAGTCTCCCTCAGAGTATCATCCGTATAAATTTTATGTGTATCCATAAGTCTCCTTATTGTGCACAGATAGTTTTTGCGATATTATACCATAAACAGATGATAAAATCCACTGTATAAAGCGATTATCTGTGATATAATCCATGTGATTTTGCGGAATACAGGAGAGAACCAATGAGAAACCAATATAATAAAACAATTACCGCCTGCTTTGTCGGATATGTTGTACAGGCGGTCGTTAACAATTTTGTACCTTTGCTATTTTTACATTTTCAAACCACTTATGAGATCCCTCTTTCTCAGATTACTCTTTTGGTGACCTTTAATTTTGGAATCCAGCTTTTGATGGATCTCGTGTCCGTTGTATTCGTGGATAAAATCGGCTACCGGGCATCTATGATCCTCGCTCACGCATTAACAGCTTCAGGGCTTCTTTCTCTCACAATACTTTCGGAGGTTCTTCCGGTTCCGTTCTCAGGTATTTTAATTTCCGTGATGATCTATGCTGTCGGTGGCGGATTATTGGAAGTTCTCGTCAGCCCGGTTGTAGAAGCGTGCCCTTCCGATAATAAAGAAAAAGCAATGAGTATGCTGCACTCATTTTACTGCTGGGGACAGGCGGGGGTTGTGCTTATTTCAACTCTGTTTTTCTTCGTGGCAGGTATCGATAACTGGAAAATTCTCGCAATTGTCTGGGCGCTTCTTCCAGTTTGCAATGCCATAGTTTTTGCGAAAGTCCCCATAGCGCCCTTGATTAAAGAAGGGGATTCCGGATTGAAAATCAAGGAATTGTTCCGACTGAAAGTTTTTTGGATTTTATGTATCATGATGCTTTGCGCCGGCGACAGCGAACAGGCGGTGAGCCAGTGGGCTTCCACCTTTGCCGAAACAGGCCTTGGTATTTCCAAAACACTAGGAGATTTAGCGGGTCCAATGGCGTTTGCGGTTTTGATGGGGCTTTCCAGATTATTTTACGGCAAATTAGGGCATCGCATCAATTTAGATCGCTTTATGATTGCCAGCAGCATCCTGTGTATTTTTTCTTATCTTGGCATTTCTCTTTTGAGACTTCCCTAGCTGAGTTTGATTGCTTGCGCACTTTGCGGCTTGTCTGTAGGCATTATGTGGCCGGGGACTTTCAGCAAAGCATCGTCCGCATTGCCAAAGGGCGGGACGGCTATGTTCGCACTGCTTGCCCTTGCGGGTGATCTGGGTTGTTCGGGAGGCCCAACGCTGGTTGGGATGGTCTCTGATCAAATGGGAAACAGTTTAAAGCTTGGTATTTTGGCCGGCGTAATTTTCCCAATTATACCTTTGGTTGGGGTCTTCCTCTGCCGAAAGGCAGTAAAGCAAGAACATGATTTTGAAAACAAGAGAGTGAGGTATTGAACGATGGAATTTTTAAAAAGCAGCCCAAAATGGATAAGGCAACCGAAAGAGGTAAAAATCGACGGCCAGAAGGTAATCGTGACCACAGAAAAGGGCACTGATTTATGGGCACGCACTTATTATGGCTTTCAAAATGACAATGCCCCGGTATTCCAAATCGAAACAAGCGAAAAGTATTTTTCGTTTATTGTGAAAACAGAATTCGAGAGTTCCTGTCGGTTTGATCAGTGCGGCGTTGTTATGTATTTGAACAGTGATAACTGGTTTAAGGCTTCTATTGAATATGAAGATGACAAAATTCAAAGGCTCGGAAGCGTCGTAACGAATCACGGATATTCTGATTGGGCCACAACAGATATATCCTCAGACATAAAGCATATGTGGTATCGTTTTTCGCGCAGAGAAAGCGATTATTGTATCGAAAACAGTGAAGACGGAATCCACTACAAGCAAATGCGGATTTTTCATATGTGGGAAGGTTCTGGTAAAATCACTTACGGGATCTACGCTTGCAGTCCGACGGAGGGATCTTACCAAGCAACTTTCTCCTCTATGCAGATTACGGATTGTCAATGGAAAAGTGATTCAGATTGGAAAATTTAAAGGGAATTTCGGAGATACCAAATGCTGCAATTTAAATGGATGAACGAGAGTTCTATAGAAAAAACAGGAGACTGTTGGAAAATAGCCGCGCTCCCTAAAAGTGATTTTTTCTGCAACAATGAAACAGTAGGCAAAGAAGGAATTACTCCCGCATCGTTAAGCAACGCGCCGTTTTATTACACGGAAGTTTCCGGGGACTTTGTTATGAGAGTAAAAGTTTCGCTCGATTTTAAGTCCGCCTGCTCCTGCTGGTATTTCCCAAGCATACGGGTAAAGTTGGCTTCGCTGATCTTGCCCGAAATGCTGTCCTCATAGAGCTTGTAAATACCGATGAATTAGTGCATACTGCACGGTCATAGAGTGCACGCTTTCCGGTGTTTCAGTGCACGCTTTCCGCTGCATAGTGCATGGATATGGATTAGTCCTATAATGAAGATGGCACACATACGTGTGACTATCATTTATAGGAGGTTCAAAAACTATGGTTGATTATCGAGAGATTCTGAGGCTTGATAACCTCGGATATACCAAGAAAGACATTGCATCCAGTGTACACAGTTCCAGAAACACCGTTTCTGAAGTTCTAACACTAGCCGGAAATCTTCATGTTTGCTGGCCACTAGATGACGATGTCACCAATCAGTCTCTGGAAAAACAGAGTACTGCCTGGAAGCCGGTTCAGCCGGTAAAAAACCTTACATGAGCACACAGTTCAATGATAACTATCGTAAGTGGGCTCGTATTACCAAAGCAACAAACTATCAAAGTATCTATGAGGAAACGCTGCTTTTACGCACTCCACCCCGTGTGTACTTATTTTAATTCTCTGTTTCAGGCAGCCAATCTATTAAATTTCTGACCTGTATTCCGTTGTAATTGCCTACTGTCAGCACATCTGCTGTGAGTACGACTTTCTCGTAATTGTCCCTGATATTTTCAAGAGGCCGCATTTCCTGTTCGAAGGTTTCTTTTGCAGCCATATCTTCCGGTTAGTAAGGTCGCCAAATATCCTGACAGCATATATTATTCAAAAAAATAATGAATTGCTCCGATTTCGGAACATCATCAACAGTAGTAGAAAAATTCTTTGACAATTAAGGATAATAGGACATAATAAAAAAAGCATATGTGATTTGCCTCGTGCCAAACTATGAGTTATTCGCCACGTTGGAGAAGAGCTTTTTGAAAATTTCATTGAAATAAATATGCTTGAGGATTCGCTCGGTTCTCGCCTGTTTGCAAACACAAAATCTATCGAGGACTTCCTGATGTGGTGAATTCCTATCTTGAAAAAAAGAACATTCAGTCGGTCCGTGAGATACAAAGAGAAATTCACGACTATTACACCGCAGATGCTTCCGAGTTTATTATAGCATCTTATACCTGTCTATCTCCAGCAGAATACCGTAAAGCTTTACCTGTTCATCCTTCGTTTTGGTGGATAAGAACTCGTAACATTCCAAAGGAATGTTCTCGGAGCCTGCCTGTCCGTCGCTAATCTTTTCAAACAGTTTGGAAAGAGATATATCAAGAGCGTTTGCTATCTTCTGAGTGCTTTCAAGAGTTGCGTTCTTCTCACCTCGTTCAAGCTGTCCTATGTAAGCCGGGTGACAGCCCGAGAGTTCTGCAAGTTTTTCCTGACTTAATCCAAGATTAACTCTGTAGTTTCGTATTCTTTGTCCCACGAATTTGGCAATTTCACTCATGATCAGAACCTTCCTTTTGCATAATATCTGTAAATATTAATCTATAAATAATGGCATTAATATTCTATAAACTATTGATATTAATTAAGGTATATGATATACTACAAATATTATAAATAAATGAATGGTGACTGATAGAGCATTCAGGGTGGGAGAGAAAGTAATATTGAGAAATATATATTTAACTTATTTAACTATTGATATTATTCCAAACATATGATATACTACAAGTATCGCGATACATATTTTTGTTGCTGTGCGCCGATATACATGCTATTATGTTCATAATATATCTGGGAGAGGATCTGTATGAAAAAAAGCATATATACCGTCATCCTTATAATCTTACTCTTTGTGATGGTCTTTAGCGGAGCAAAGATTGTGGGTTATTATGGTGAAGCGTACACACAGAAGAAGATGTATGACGAGGTAGCCAAAATGGTTGAATGGAACAATAAGGGTAACACGGGGGCATTGGAGCGGGAAACGGCTTCAATGCTTTCTGCTTATGTAGAGCTTTTTAACAGAAATAGTGATGTAGTAGGCTGGATAAAGATTGAGGATACTCCGATAGACTACCCGGTCATGCAGTCGCCTGATGAGCCGGACTTCTATCTGAATCACGGATTTGACAGGGAGTATACGGTCTATGGCTGCCCTTATGCGAGTGAAAGCTGTGACGTCCTGAAACCCTCGGACAATATTATCATCTACGGACACCATATGAAGAACGGTTCGATGTTTGCGGGTCTTGATAAGTTTATGGACAAGGAGTTCTGGGAGAAGCATGGAACCTTTCGGTTCGATACATTATATGAAAAACAGTCATATGAGATAGTTGCCGTTTTTAAAACGGCGGTGGATACGGGCGAGGAAGATGAATTTGAATATTACCGGTTCGTGGACGCCGGGGATGAGGAAGAGTTTGATGATTATATAAGGCGGGCGAAGGAACTTGCGCTGTACGATACAGGCATTTCGGCAGTATACGGCGATAAGCTTGTTACTCTTTCGACCTGTGAGTATTCCGAAAAGAACGGAAGGCTCGTAGTGGTTGCGAAGAAAATATGAATCGAATAGAAAAAAATGCTTGACGTAGCATATTGTGGTATGCTACATTCTATTTGGATATCAGGGAGTAGTTTGCATCCGAACGCCCGGATGTTGTACTGTTCGTCATCACGCTGTATACATATTACAGCCGGGCTGTACACTGCGAAGAAACAAGACTTATATTGCATTTATTTTTGTGCAATAAAAGTCTTTTTTTTGTTCATACTAAGACAAGAATAGGAGAGAAAGATGAAAGAATACTGGAAGTACGGCGCCAAACAGCTGGAAGAAGAATTTGGAACGCCTAAGGAGGGTCTTAGCGACGCTCAGGTTGAGAAAATTCGCAGTATAAAGGGAGAGAATCTGCTGGCAGAGGAAAAACGCCCCGGAATCCTCAAGGTGTTTATCAGTCAGTTTGCGGACCTTCTGATAATCATTCTTATCGTGGCTGCGATTATTTCGATGTTCTCGGGCAATGTAGAGAGTACGATAGTTATCGTCATGGTGCTGATAATGAACGCGGCGCTTGGAACCGCGCAGCATCAGAAGGCGCAGAAGTCGTTAGACAGCCTTAAGCAGTTGTCGTCGCCTAATGCCAAGGTTATAAGAAATGGCAGGAAGATGGAGGTGCCGTCAAGGGAAATCGTTCCCGGCGACCTGCTCATCTTAGAGGCGGGCGATCTGATAGTTGCTGACGGAAGAATCATTAAGAACTATTCGCTTCAGGTCAATGAAAGTGCGCTGACCGGTGAGTCTGCTAATGTAGACAAAAGCGATGAGACTTTAGAGGGTAACGTGGCTTTGGCAGACCGTGTGAATATGGTGCATTCGGGAAGTCTCGTCACTTATGGAAGGGCAGAGGTCATTATAACCTCCACCGGCATGGAGACGGAGATTGGAAAAATCGCAGGAATGATGAATGCCATAAAGGACAGGAAGACGCCGTTACAGGTCAGTCTGGACCAGTTCTCGGGAAGACTTGCGGCAATGATTATGATCATAAGCCTGTTCGTATTTCTGTTGTGCGCATTTTATAGGAAGGATCCTATTCTCGATTCCATGATGTTTGCCGTTGCGCTTGCGGTTGCAGCGATTCCTGAGGCGTTAAGCTCCATAGTGACGATCGTTCAGGCGATGGGAACGCAGAAGATGGCAAGGGAAAATGCGATAATCAAGGATCTTAAAGCTGTAGAAAGCCTTGGCTGCGTATCGGTTATATGTTCCGATAAGACTGGAACCCTTACGCAGAATAAGATGACGGTGCAGAAGATATATATTGACGGTGCAGAGATTATGCCTTCGCAGATAGATCTTCGCAATCAGCTGCACAGATATCTTCTATATAACGCGGTACTTACCAATGATTCAAGCATCGACAACGGAAAAGGAATCGGCGACCCTACAGAATACGCGCTCCTTGAGATGCTTAAAGATATACCGGCGCCGGATGACGGACTGCGCGGCGATAAGGGCATCGACGAGAATCTGATAAGGCAGCTTATGGACCGTATCGAGGAAATACCGTTTGACTCATCCCGTAAGCTTATGAGTACCAAATATGCGCTGCATGGAAAGAATACGGTTCTTACAAAGGGCGCTGTGGATGTGCTCCTTGACAGATGCGATTATATCCGTACGGGCGAAGGAGTCCGCCCTATGATGGAGGAGGACAAAGATGTTATACGCAGGCAGAATGAGAAATTCTCAGAACAGGGATTAAGAGTGCTTGCATTTGCATATAAAGAGACGGACGAGGCTCTGACACTGGAAAATGAAGACCATTTCATATTCAAGGGTCTTATCGCAATGATGGACCCGCCGAGACCTGAGGCTGTAAAGGCAGTTTCGGACGCTTCGCGCGCAGGCATCATGACCGTGATGATCACGGGAGACCATAAGGTAACGGCAACGGCCATCGCCCGATCGATAGGCATATTCAGGGATGGGGACATGGCGGTTACGGGACTTGAGCTTGACGCCATGAGCGATGATGAGCTCGATGAGAAGCTTGCGAGGATATCGGTGTATGCCAGGGTTTCGCCGGAGAATAAGATACGTATCGTAGAGGCATGGCAGAGGAAGGGCAAGATCGTATCCATGACCGGAGACGGCGTCAATGACGCACCGGCGCTTAAGCGTGCGGACATAGGAGTTGCAATGGGTATAACCGGAACTGAGGTGTCCAAGGATGCGGCGGCAATGATACTTTCAGATGATAACTTTGCAACCATCATAAAGGCAGTTATCAACGGAAGAAATGTATACCGTAATATCCAGAATGCGATACTGTTCCTGCTCTCGGGTAATATGGCCGGAATCCTTTCGGTACTGTATGCTTCGATTGCCGGACTTCCGATGCCATTTGAACCGGTACACCTATTGTTTATCAATCTGCTTACGGATTCGCTTCCGGCCATTGCAATCGGAATGGAATCCACGGATGATACGCTTCTTGATGATAAACCGAGGGACCCTGCAAAGGGAATCCTTACAAAGAGCTTTATAGCGAAGATATTCGGACAGGGACTTCTTATCGCTATCGCGGTTATGACGGCGTATTATGTCGGACTTGGGGATGATAATAATGCAGGACTGGCTGCTACGATGGCATTTGCGGTACTGACATTTGCAAGACTCTTCCACGGATTTAACTGCAGAAGCAAGCTGTCCATGTATAGAGCGGGACTTTTGTCGAACCGTTACAGCATAGGAGCATTCTTAGTGGGCGTGTGTCTGCTTGCCATCGTTTTATTTGTTCCGTTCTTTGAGAGACTCTTTAGCGTTGCGGCAACTACGTCAGTCCAGATTGTTGTCATTGTAGGACTTTCATTTGCACCTACGCTTATTATTCAGATAGTTAAGATGTGCGCCGAGAGCATAACGCGCAGAAAGAAGAAGGAGGATAAGTAGAATGGGATACGATATCTCGTTTGCATTTTTTCTGGAACAGTTAGGAAACCATCCGGAGTTACTTGTATCAGTTCTTCTGACGCTTGGAGTAATATTTGTCAACGGATGGACGGATGCGCCTAACGCCATAGCAACCTGCGTGTCTACGCGCTGTATCAATGTAAATAAAGCGATAGTAATGGCTGCGGTATGTAATTTTCTTGGAGTTATAGTGATGACCATGGTCAATGCCAAGGTTGCGATGACCATTAAGAATATGGTGAATTTTGGTGGTGACAACCACGACGCCCTTATCGCATTGTGCGCCGCGATGGCGGCTATCGTGCTATGGGCCGTGGGAGCGTGGTACTTTGGGATACCTACGAGCGAAAGCCACGCGCTTATAGCAGGACTTACCGGAGCGGCGATTGCACTTCAGGGCAATATATCCGGAGTAAACGGCTCCGAGTGGCTAAAGGTCGTATACGGACTTGTTATATCAACCGTTATAGGATTTGCGATGGGATATGTGGTGTGTAAGATTATATCCGTCGCCTGCGCCGGCGCCGACAGGGATAAGGCAAATACATTCTTTACCGGCGGACAGGTTGCGGGAGGCGCTGCCATGGCGTTTGTACACGGAGCGCAGGACGGACAGAAATTCCTTGGCGTCCTTCTGCTTGGATTTTTCCTCGTAAATGGAATCGACGATACTAGCGGTGCGGTCATTCCGATATGGATGATGATATTGTGCTCGGTTATAATGGGCGTCGGAACTTCAATAGGCGGCAAAAAGATTATCAAATCCGTAGGAATGGACATGGTAAAGCTTGAAAAATATCAGGGCTTTTCCGCAGATATAGCGGCGTCCATATGCATATTTGTATCCACTATATCGGGTATACCGGTAAGTACCACTCATGTAAAGACGACCTCGATAATGGGAGTTGGAGCGGTAAAGAGAATGTCTGCCATCAATTATAAGGTGGTTAAGGAAATGGTGCTTGCATGGGCGCTCACATTCCCGGGCTGCGGTCTCATAGGATTCATTATGGCCAAATTGTTTCTTATTATATTCTAAATGTATACATATAATCTGATAGGAGAGATGAAAAATGAAGAAGAAAAAAAAGGATGATTTTTACTATAAGAACCTCAATTCATGCGTGGAGTATTCCAAGAAGGCGGCAGAGTTTCTAAAAGAAATCGTAACGGATTATGAGCTGGATACGATACAGGAGAAACTTGATGTTATGCATGAGCTTGAGCATCAGGCGGATGTAAAGAAGCATAAGATGACGAGCGCGTTAAGCCAGGCGTTCATCACCCCGATAGAGAGGGAGGACCTTATAGCTTTAAGCAATTATCTTGACGATATCACTGACGCAGTGGAAGAAGCGCTGATGCAGATATATATGTACGGCATCACGCAGATAAGGCAGGATGTGATACCGATGGTGGAGCTTCTGTCATCATGCATAAGCGCGCTTAAGGATGTGCTTGGAGAACTGAAACGCTTCAAACATTCCAAGGATATCAAGAAGTACATTATAAAGGTAAACGATCTTGAAGAAAGCGGCGATAAGCTCTACGTTGAGAATATGTACAGACTTCATCAGGAGCAGGATGTAAAGACCATTCTTGTGTGGAGCAATATATACGAGAGCATAGAAAAATGTATGGATACATGTGAGCATGCAGCCGATATCGTTGCCACGGTAATAATCAAGAATTCCTAATAGAATTTGTAATGCTGGGAAATGAATACAAAATACAAATAGATGATGCAAAACGCAATGTTGTTTGATAAAATTATTATATAATTGCAAATATATGCAAATGCATAGATCAGGGCATCCCTGAGCCATTCAGATACCACCGAATCGGGTGGGGATTTCTTTATGTATAAAAGGTATATAAGAAAGATAATTATATCATTTATATTGCTATTTGCGATGCTGATCAACAGTATATATCCTCTGTATAATGATGGCAATGCCATAAAATGGAAAGCGAGTGGCACTACTAAGCAAATAGACATCAAGTACGACATCAGTCTGGCGAAGGACTATGATGCTATAGAAGAAGACACTCCTTTGTACTACAGTATAGAATATGATGAAGTCCTGGATGGATATTATCGCAGGTATTATGTAAGCACGGCTGACCAGCTTGCCGCTCGAAATCGTAACGTAACTCTTGAGATAGATGGCAACGGACACAGGCTGTATAGCGGTTATTATGGTGCACCAAAGGTTACCGGGGTAAAGTATAATACAGGCGCAGCTGCTAATCAAGGAGCAAGCGTTGAGAATACATATTATGAAAACTTCTTGAATCAAGACTATATGTTTTATATTCATGACCTTGTATTCTCCAAACAGTATATCGGGCACGAGCAGGGAATGTTCGCTTCCGGTGTACGGTATGCTTATTTTAATAATGTAAACTGGAAGAGTTGTATGGCAGTCGGTGGTTCATCGACTGTAATTGTGCTGGGTCATAGTTATGGAAGGTGCTACTTTAAGGATTGCACCATAGATAACAGCTATATCTATGGAAATGCGCACTGTGGACTATTTGCATCATATAACGAGGGCGCCACTACCTATGATAATGCTTCATATATTGGTGATACAGCTGGTACATATAACGCATATTATTATACAGATATTCCGAATGACGTCTCGGAGGTCTACAGGGCATGGAATGGCTATAAAAGCGAACTACATAAAGACGTCAATTTGTACATAATATTTCCTTCCATATATGAGGACTGTGCAACTGTTAATTCTGAGGTATATGATTATGGAGCCAATCATTCAGGAACCTTTGTGTCCTGTCTGCAGGCCATGATAATATTCAAGAACTGTTTTTCAAATTGTAATATCTATGCGAGGACACAGCTGTGAGTATTCATAGGCGCCGTTATCGGAAGCGGTAATGGATTCTATTATCCGCATAACGGAGTGAAAACTTTTGTTAATTCTTATTTTGAAAACTGCTACACCTCCGGTTCGATAGAAGGAAATTCTAAGCTTGGGGGATTCATAGACATAGTCTTTGACGATACACGTGCATATAATAGTGGCAACTCGAATCGCGGCAAGGCGGTGTTCCGGAACTGCTACTCCACATCCTCGGTTGGAATGCAGTATTCGGGTAGTAATGTGGGCGGATTTGCAGGTCTTATCGTGGGCAATATACAGGCGGCTGAAGCAACTTCGCATTCACGTCAGCATGTGTTTGAGAACTGCTATGCAGCAGGAGAGGTCGGCGGAATCACCACGGACACCTCTACCGGAGATGACAATACTAATTCTATAGGTGGATTTATGGGCTCGTATGTTAATTACAAAAGTGAAGCTGCGGGCAATAATCCCTCCGTATCTGAAATAATTTCCATAAAAGAACAGAATAATTCCTTAAGTATCGTAAACTGCTATTATGATAAGCAGACTACTGCGATGCGTGAGAGGGATGTGTACTATACCAAGACGCTTAGAATGACTACGGCGAGTGCCAAGTCCGCCGTGGGCTGGTATCGAGGCAATGAGTACAGGCTTACCACGCTGATCATAGAGGCCATAGATGAGGCTAATGTTGCACATGAGATGACTCGTATTGATGTAGAAAATGCCAATAGTGAGTTTGGTTTTTCAGAAGCGGAGTATCAGTATGACTTTAAGGGGTACTCTGTCACACAGAATCCGGAGACCAAGGTGTTCTCCGTGGTGGAGAACTAAACATCGACAAAGACATTTAAGATCGAGTCGGCAACGGATTATATCGATAATAGCGTTACCAAGTACATACTCTTTAATCTGGAGGCGTCCGATCAGGCTGAATCGTATACTACCATTAATGACAGCCTGCGTGTTACCGCCCTGTTCAGGAAGAATACATCCGACGTACAGGCGGAGAAGACGGTATTGCTTAACGAGGCGGACAAGAATTATGAAGTTAACAATGGGGAAGAGTCGGATGACGCCAATCGTAAAGCGGTGCTTAGCGGTGATGAGCTCACCTACAGGGTCAGGCTGCATAATACCGGTTATATGGATTCGGATACAGTAAATGTGTATGATGAGGTTCCTGAAAACTGTACTTATATAGAGAATTCCATGAAGATATACAGGCAGAAGATAGCGAATCTTTCGGGCGGTACGATAAGTTATGGAAAGCCTGAGGAGATGGATCCGACTTCTGATACTACAGTCAGTATGGAGTATAATGATGGTCATCTGTCCTGGAGTATAGCCGGTATACCGCTCAATCATATATATTATGTGGAGTATAGGGTTAAAGTAGATACACTGTCGGCGTTCGACCTTAAGAGAACGCTTACCAATGAGGCATACTTGGATTTTGTATCGATTAACGGCGATATAGCCGTGGGTGATGATATAAGTAACGAGTTTACCCCGACAGACCTTGATTATCTAAAGGAGCATCTTGTATTCGATATGAAGGTTGATGTCGACGAAGGAAGTATCGTGCAGGAAACTCACACCCATACGAGAAGGTGATGTAATGTTTATACATAGAAAATTACGTATGGCATGCGTTCTTTTGCTGACTGTCGGTATGCTTGTCTGCGGATTTACCATCGCTTATTTTTCAAGCCGTGACGAGGTTACGAATAAGACACGGGCTCATGACGTAAGAATCATTCTTACAGAACCTGAGTGGCTTGATGTGGGAATCAGCGATGCTGCCGCCATGCAGCCGGGCATGGTTATCGCAAAAGATCCGATGGTATATAATGATGGTGAGGCGGGCGTCTACGTTCGCATGAAGATTATCATCATATGTAAGGATTCTGAGGGAAATTATACTGAGATAGACAGTAGTGATAAAAGGTATAAGCCTCTTATGGAAGCGATATGTGTGGATGATGCGGGAGGGAAGCCGTTATTTGATGAGGGCTTAGTATCGTCTATATCCAATGCATCATTTGAATATGACAGTAGTAGCGGATGGTTCTACTATAAGTCGGATGGCAATTATACCTCGCTTGCGCCGGGTGCATATACAGCGCCGCTCTTTAGCTCGTTTAGGGTGCCGGTTCTTAAGACGGAGTATAATAATATATTTGATATGGATTTTCGCATTCAGATAGTGGCACAGGCGGTCTGTCTGCGCCTGTTTTCAGCTGAGGAATTAAAGGATGAGCGGCTGGTGAGTCTGTCTACCTGTTCGTATCAGTTTGAGGATGCAAGGACTGTTCTTGTGGGATATCTAAGATGATTCGCGATAAGACTTATTTTGTTCACATTTATGTTGTATGATATAGCCAATAACATTTTGGAGGATGTACCTATGGCGAAGAAGAAGACGAATAGTAAGAAAAACGGCATCATAATTGCGATTGTGATTGGCGCTCTTGTGGTCATAGCCGCAGTTATTGCGCTTTTTATCATTATTAATAGGAATATCGAGAAGAATCAGTATGTTGAATACGGCGTGCCGCATGATTATGAGGAGGACGGATTCATAAAGCTTGGCGAATATAAGGGCATTAGCATGTCGGTTGCGGTCTCTGACGAGGATGTCGAGGAGGAGATAGAGTATGCCCTTGAGGATGCGGAGAACTATGAGAGACTTACGGGTACGGCTAAGACGGGAGATTATGTGAATATCAATATGGCATGTTTCTATGAGGACGGAACTGCCATTGATGATTATACTTATGACAATGAATTCATAACGCTTGGCGACGAGGATTATTTTGCTGAATTTGACACGGAGATAAGCGGTATGAATACCGGTGAGACCAAGGAGATTACGGTGGCGGTGCCGGCTGATTATGGTGATGAGGTTATAGACGGTATGACGATTAAGTTTAATATCACGCTCAATTATATATGCGGCGATGCGATAGAGCAGGAGCTTACGGATGAGTTCGTAACGGAGTATACTGAGGGCGAATGTACGAATGTGGACGGATTTGGCGAGTATATAAGAACGCAGCTCTATAATGATAACGTGGATAATCTTACCTACGATCTTCTGACTGAGATAACGGAGAATACTAATGTTAAGAAATATCACCGCGGCGAGCTTAAGAATGCCGAGGATGAGACCATTCAGAGTTATCAGAGTTTCGCTGAGATGTCGGGTTATACGGTGGACGAGCTTTTGGAGGCGTTCGGAATGACTGAGGATGATGTGGACGATATTGCAAAAGAGGCCGCAGTGGAAAAGATGGTTGTAAAGACTATTGCCGCTAAGGAGAATCTTACTCTTGATGATGAGACTTATAAGCAGATGCTTATGGAGTCGCTTGAGTATAAGAGTGACGAGGTACAGAATATGACCATAGAGGATATGGAGGAGGAGTACCTGTCCATGAATGAGGTCAATCCGAAGGACGGTATGCTCTCGGAGTATGTTATGCAGTACGTGCTTAGCTTGTCTAACATAGAAGGCTTGCAGTAATACAGAAGGTGGTATCATTATGGAAGATATTAAGATTCTTGTGGTTGATGATGAGCAGAGGATGAGAAAGCTTGTAAGGGACTTTCTTGTAAGAAAAGGATATCAGGTGCTTGAGGCTTCTGACGGCGAGGAGGCCATAGATGTATTTTTTTCGGAAAAGAATATTGAGCTTGTTATACTTGACGTAATGATGCCGAGGATGGACGGCTGGGCGGTGTGCAGGGAGATACGCCAGTATTCGCAGGTGCCGATAGTGATGCTTACCGCCAAGTCGGGAGAAAAGGATGAACTGCTTGGATTTGAGCTGGGCGTGGACGAATATATATCCAAGCCGTTCTCGCCAAAGGTGCTTGTCGCAAGGGTCGAGGCGATATTGAGGCGCGCCGGCGCATCGTACGAGGATGTGCTTGAGATAGGCGGCATCACGCTCGATAAGAGCGCGCATGAAGTGACCATAGACGGGCAGAAGCTTGAACTGAGTTTTAAGGAATTCGAACTTCTGACTTATTTTATCGACAATAAGGGCATTGCATTATCACGCGAGAAGATACTCAATAATGTATGGAATTATGATTATTACGGCGACGCAAGAACCATAGATACCCATGTCAAGAAGCTGCGCAATAAGATGGGGGATAAGGGCAGTTATATTAAGACGATATGGGGCATGGGTTATAAGTTTGAAGTGGAGCAGGGGTGATGGGCTTGAGACATTCAATCCGCGCAAGGCTTATACTTATACTGACAGGGTTTATAGTAGTATTTGTCTCTGTCAATATGTTTATGAACATTTTCTTCCTTGAGAGGTATTACACATACCAGAAGAAGGAAGTGCTCAAGGATATATATAACGAAATATACAGGGTCAACAGCGAGGCAAATTTTATCGATGCGGCCTCGGTCCTTGACAATTATTATTTTCTGGACAGATTGTCTGCCAATAACGGCGTCACTTTGTATGTTTTTTCCATTACAAGCGACGGGTTATTTAATTATTATAATTTTCAGTTTCCGGAGGTCGATACCGGAAGCGTTTCATTTAATATAGTCAAAAACAGACTGGATAATTATGTGAATGACTATTACGGTCTTCATACGCTCGATAATAATTATCAGATTGTCTATCAGACGGATAATTATGATATGTATAAAATCTATGATGAGAAAATCGGCTCCAATTACCTTGAGTTATTTGGAAAGATTGACAATTCCAGCTTTATTTTCCTGCGCGCCAATTATCAGAATATGAAGGAGAGCGCGGCTATATCCAACCAGTGCATGAGTTATATAGGTGCAATCATAGTCGTACTCGGGGCTGTTGCGATGTTCTTCATAGGCAGGAGCTTTACCAAACCCATACTTGAGCTTAGTGAGATTGCGGACAGGATGGCAAAGCTTGATTTTGACGCCAAATATGATGTGACGAGCGACGATGAGATAGGACGGCTTGGCAACAGCATGAATATGCTCTCGTCCCAGCTTGAGAATACGATATCGGAGCTCAAAAGCGCCAATAATGAGCTTCAGTCAGACATAGAAAGAAAGATGCAGATAGATGAGATGCGCCAGGAGTTTCTGTCGAATGTATCCCACGAGCTTAAGACGCCTATCGCCCTGATACAGGGTTATGCTGAGGGATTGTCCGATGACGTCATGGACAATGCAGAGGATAGGAAATTCTACTGTGACGTTATCATGGACGAGGCGCAGAAGATGAACCGTATGGTAAGGAGACTTCTTAATCTCAACCAGCTTGAGTTCGGCAATGATAAGCCTAAGATGGACCGATTCGATATAGTTGAGGTGATCAAATCCGTAGTGTCATCCCAGAATATACTGTTTAAGCAGAAGAATGTGAGCCTTACGATGTATGAGCCTGCACCCGTGTATGTGTGGGCGGACGGGTATCTGGTTGAGGAGGTGCTCACCAATTATATCAGCAATGCGCTTAACCATGTTAAAGAACCGAATATAATACGCATATATACTAAGAAATATGGGGATGTGGTAAGAATCGGGGTGTCCAACACCGGAGAGCGGATTCCGGACGAGGAGCTTGAGAAGATATGGATTAAATTCTATAAGGTTGATAAGGCGAGGACAAGGGAGTACGGCGGAAACGGCATAGGTCTGTCGATAGTCAGAGCCATAATGCGCTCGCATAATCATGAGTGCGGCGTCGTTAATCTTGATGACGGTGTTGAATTCTGGTTTGAGCTTGATTCGGCCGGGTGAGGGAATGTTTATTTGCCAGTGAATATTAAGTGTATGGATGAAAAAGAAAATATTCCGGGGCCTTCTAATATTGGAGATTTTATGATGATAGGTATACAGTGCTTTTTTATTACAAAAATTAGAGTATAGCATTTTTTATAACGTAAAATAACGTGAGATAGTAAAAGCATTAAAGTAAAAGCATTAAAAAAGATGGCTTTTGTATGCCGTCTTTTTCTTTCTGATACTTATTAACAGAAGCGAGAAGTTAAGATTTACAATACAGAGCCGGTATGTTATGATGAATTGGGTAATTCGCATAAATGTTTTGTTTTCCGTTGTAAGAAGGCGTGTAATATTGCGTACTAATTATTTACTGATCATTTTGCATAAAAGAGGTAATTTTTGAATATGATAGCGATAATCGACTACGACGCCGGTAACCTTATGAGTGTTAAAAAGGCTCTTGAGTATATCGGCAGTAATCCCATAGTAACAAGGGACGCAAATACGATATTTAAGGCGGATAAGATTATTCTTCCGGGAGTGGGAGCCTTTGGCGACTGTATGGACAAGCTTGACGCATGTGGGCTTTCCGGCGCTATAAGGAAAGCGGTGGATGAAAAGATTCCTCTTCTGGGAATATGTCTCGGACTTCAACTGTTGTTCGACAGGAGTGATGAGTCCGTCGGGGTCGGCGGTTTATCTGTGTTGAAAGGTGATATATGCGCGATTCCGAACGACGGTGTACATAAGATTCCACATATGGGCTGGAATTCTCTGCATTTTCCTAAGGAATCCAAACTTTTTAAAGGCATAGATGAGGGTGCGTATGTATATTTTGTACATTCGTACTATCTAAAGGCGGCCGATGAGCAAATCGTTTCGGCAACGACGGACTATGTTGTGAATATACATGCGGCGGTTGAGTGTGATAATGTGTATGCCTGTCAGTTCCACCCTGAGAAGAGCGGGGATGTCGGACTTGAAATTCTAAAGAATTTTGTGTCAATATAAGGAGAAAATGATGTTTACTAAAAGAATTATTCCGTGCCTTGACGTCAATAAGGGACGAGTTGTTAAAGGAATCAATTTCGTTGATCTAAGGGATGCGGGCGACCCGGTTATGGTTGGAGCCGCATATGGAAAATGCGGAGCTGATGAGCTTGTTTTCCTTGATATAACTGCATCAAGTGATGCAAGAGACATAAGGCTTGATATGGTGCGAAAGGTTGCGGAGACTGTATTTATCCCGTTTACTGTGGGCGGAGGCATAAGGAGTATCGATGATTTCAAGATGATATTGCGTGAGGGCGCCGATAAGATTGCAGTAAATACGGCTGCCATAATGAATCCGGAGCTGATATCGGAGGCGGCATTAAAGTTTGGAAGCCAGTGTGTCGTGGTTGCCATTGACGCTAAAAGGCGGGATGATAACAGCGGCTGGAATATATATAAGAACGGCGGACGTGTTGATATGGGTATAGACGCCGTGGAGTGGGCGATAAAGGCATGCGAGCTTGGCGCAGGTGAGATACTTCTTACGAGCATGGACTGTGACGGCACTAAGGACGGTTACGATATTGAGCTTACGCGCATGGTGTCGGATAATGTCTCTGTTCCGGTCATTGCTTCGGGAGGAGCCGGGAAATGCGAGCATTTTCTTGAGGCGATAAATGATGGAAGGGCGGATGCGGTTCTTGCTGCTTCGTTATTTCATTATAAGGAGCTTGAGATTATGGAGCTTAAAAAATATCTGCGGGATAATGGAATAAGCGTAAGAATGTAGGAGAATACAATTATGGGAGCTATTGCGAACGACTGGCTTTCGGCGCTTAATGCCGAATTTGCAAAACCATATTATGCGTCGCTTTACAGTTATGTAAAAGAGGAATATGGCAGGTATGTGATATATCCGCCGGCTGACGAGATATTCAATGCATTTCATTTTACACCGCTTAGCAGGGTGAAGGTGGTCATACTTGGACAGGACCCTTACCACGGACCCGGTCAGGCACACGGCCTGTGTTTTTCCGTAAAAAGGAATGTTAAGACGCCGCCGTCGCTTATCAACATATACAAGGAGATTAAGGATGATCTGGGATGCTATATTCCGAATAACGGATTTCTGAAAAAATGGGCTGACCAGGGTGTTTTACTGTTAAATACGGTGCTCACGGTGCGAAGCGGCGTAGCCAATTCTCATAAGGGGATAGGCTGGGAACGATTTACGGACGCAGCCATACAGGCTGTTAATAATAAAGAAGAACCGGTTGTGTACATGCTCTGGGGAAGATATGCAAGGGAAAAGAAGGGCATGCTTACCAATCCGCGACACCTGATACTTGAGGCGCCGCATCCGAGTCCGCTTTCTGCATATAATGGCTTCTTCGGATGCAGGCATTTTAGCAAGGCTAATGAATATCTTGAATCAGTCGGACTTACGCCTATTGACTGGCAGATAGAAAATATATAAGTAAATTATTGTTTATAAGGAGGAATACAGCAATGTATGAGAATGAAATCAAAGAAGCATGGGAGAAGTTTGAAGAGCTTCTTGGTAAGCAGCTCGCAAGAGTTGAGGAGATGAAATCACAGGGGGATTTTGTGGATTATCAGTCGCTTGACAAGATTGTTATCGGAGTCTGCGGCGGTGATGGAATAGGACCTGCGATTACGGCGCAGGCGCAGAGAGTCCTTGAGTATCTTCTCTCCGGAGAAATAGAGAAAGGTAAGGTTGAGTTTAAGGTCATAGACGGTCTTACGATTGAAAGAAGAGCTGCAGAGATGGCTGCTATTCCTGCTGATGTACTTACTGAGCTTAAGTCATGTAACGTCATACTTAAGGGACCTACAACGACTCCTAGAAAGGGAGATGAATGGCCAAATGTGGAATCTGCCAATGTTGCCATGAGAAAGGCGCTTGATCTGTTCGCTAATGTGCGTCCTGTAAGGATACCTGAGCTTGGAATCGACTGGACTTTCTATCGTGAGAATACGGAGGGCGGATACGCTGCAGGTAAGGAGGGCATCAATGTAACCGATGACCTTGGAATAGATTTTACTATTGCAACAACCCAGGGATGCGAGCGTATCATAAGGGCGGCATTTGAGTATGCCAAAGCCAATGGTAAAAAGAGAGTTACGGCTGTTACGAAGGCCAATATTATCAAAACAACTGACGGTAAATTCCTTGATGTCTTCTATAAGATAGCTGAGGAATATCCTGATATTACGGCAGACGACTGGTACATAGACATCATGACGGCTAAGCTTCTTGACGAGATGAGAAGAAGGGATTTTGAGGTCGTTGTACTTCCTAATCTGTACGGAGATATCATTACGGATGAAGCGGCAGAGCTTCAGGGTGGCGTAGGAACTGCCGGAAGCGCCAACATCGGTAAGAAATATGCCATGTTTGAAGCTATTCACGGTTCGGCGCCGCGTATGGTTAAGGAGGGACGCGCACAGTATGCAGACCCTTGCAGTGTTATAAGAGCGGGCGCAATGCTTCTTAATCACATAGGATATGTAAAAGAATCCGATAAGCTTTACAAGGCACTTGACATATGTACAATAACTGAGAAAAAGCTCGTTATGACCGGAAGAGATACTGGGGCGACCGGCGAGCAGTTTGCTGATTATATTATGGAAACCATTGCGGGACTTGGCCGATGAGCAAGGATGTAAGCTATGAGGAGTCCGGACTTGATGAATGTATAATCCGTGCCGTAAAGGAGATGGGGTTTGAGAATATGACGCCTATCCAGGCGCAGGCTATACCCGTGCTGCTTAGAGGTATGGATATTATCGGACAGGCAAGGACCGGAACCGGTAAGACCGCAGCATTTGGCATCCCTATATTACAGATGACAGAGCCTGAAGATAAAAGTCTGCAGGCTCTGGTTTTGTGCCCCACCAGGGAGCTTGCCATACAGGCGGCGGAAGAGATAAGAAAATTCGGTAAATATTATGAAGGCATAAAGGTTCTTCCCATATATGGGGGACAGGATATAACAAAGCAGATAAGGTCTCTTAAGGCGGGAGTGCAGATTGCCATAGGAACCCCGGGAAGAGTAATGGACCATATGAGAAGGCATACTCTTAAGCTTGATAATATAAGGACGGTCATTCTCGATGAGGCGGATGAGATGCTTAATATGGGATTTCGTGAAGATATTGAGACCATTCTTTCAGATATTCCAAAGGAACACCAGACGGGTCTGTTCTCTGCAACCATGCCAAAGGCGATACTGAATATTACAAAGAAGTATCAGAAGAAGGATGCGGTGCGTATAACCGTATCGGTCGGAGACCTTACCGTACCGCTCGTAAGACAGTATTATTATGAAGTTAAGCAGAAGAATAAGGAAGAGGTGACGGCGAGGCTTCTGGATTATTATAATCCCAAAAGATCTCTCATATTCTGCAATACCAAGAAAAAGGTTGACGAGCTTGCTGAGGCTCTAAAAGGAAGAGGATATTTTGCCGAGGGATTTCACGGTGATATGACCCAGGCTGAACGTGACAGGATAATGAATGCGTTCAGAAAGGGGTTTGTGGATATACTTATAGCCACTGACGTTGCGGCGAGGGGAATTGACGTAACGGATGTAGAGGCGGTGTTTAATTATGATATTCCGCAGGATATAGAATACTATGTGCACAGGATAGGAAGAACGGGACGCGCCGGCAAGAAAGGGCGTAGCTTTACTCTTGTGGCAGGAAAAGAGATATATAAGATACGTGATATAGAGCATGTATGCAAAACCCGCATTAAGCCGAGACATGTGCCTTCAGCCGTGGACATTAATCATGCCAAGGCTGATAATGTAATGAATAAGGCAAGGAACCTTATAGAGAATGAGAATCTCTATAATATGATTAGGACTGTGGAAAGACAGCTGGATGATGAGGATTATACTGCGATTGAACTTGCGGCTGCTCTTCTTAAGATGCAGCTGGGCGAGGAAGTAAGCGAGATGAAGCTTGACTACAGCTGGTTTGACAGTGACGAATACAAACGCCGTAAGTATGAGCGTAAAAAACATACCGGCAGACGTCCTGTAAGTGGAAGAGGAAGGACGCCTGATAAATGGATAAATAAAAGGGGAAGAAGAAACGGCGCAAGAGACGCCTATGGCAACAGACTACGCTGAAATTAAGTCACCATATTGTATCCGCTTAAGTGGCAGCACATGAATACCATCTGCAGAAGAAGGCCGCTAAGAATAAGCCATCTGTACAGACATGGCCGTTTATCGGATAATTCGGCAGGGAATATAAACAGTGGCAGCGCTATACTAAGATATCTTCCTCCGCTCACGAGAAAATCCGTCGAGTAGCTTAGAAGTGTATATACAAAGAGAAATGCGGTAAGACTGCTCCTGTGGCGTCTAAAGCATATGAACAGTATATATATGACAGCAAAGAATAGAATGAACTGTGGGATCCATACTGATAATACAAGGTTATGCTCCGTCTCGGGAGCTATAAGGGTATTAAATATATTCTGGATTCCCACACCGGCATTCTTGAACTGATGACCCCATACATTATTCTGAAGCTTCATAAAATACATAAAATCCCCTGTATTTACATAATTTATGATAAGGTAGACGACTGATCCGAGGACGGTGAATAATATCGGTATCATATCAAAGAGCTTTGCAAAGAAATTTTTCCATTCTTTTTTTCTTATGAGAAGAAATATCTGATTGCTCTCCATCCATTCAATACCCAGAAATACCACAAGAAGTATGCCCTGCATACGCGAAAGTGCGCCAAACATACCCGCAACTCCGGCAAGCCACCATTTTTTTCTGAATGCAAAATACATGCATGCGGAACCGGTAAGAAAGAAGGTGCTTTCAGGCATCATGGCTCCGAAGAAGAAGCCGAACGGAAATACTGATATGAGGATAACGGCTTTTTCTGCTATTTTTTTGTTATATATAAGAGCTACCGCCATGTACAGGAATATACACCCTGCCACGTAACACAGGCTTGATGTTGCAAGGGCTGCGATATAGATATTATGTATCAGCAGGCTGGCAAGCCATACAAGGGTAGGGTAAAGTGGGAAGAATACAAGAGTCTGGTACACGTTATCACCCATGACCGCAACATTATCTATTACGATATTCTTATATCCGCCCTCTGCAATACCTATATAATTGGTTGCATCCCATTTGAGCCACCATTCAAGGAATGTCTGGCTGTCACGGTATATAAGTATAAGCGCCAGATATGATATCAGGTATATAAAAAGCCTGAAGGCTAAGGATTCGAAAGCAACCCTTAATATATCGCGCAGACTGCAGGACTCGCCATGGTATGAAGAGGAAGTATCCTCTGATATGAAAGTAAGGCGTTTTGACAAAACAGGAATGGATGCTCCCGACACAATGCATATGCGGTATATCATAATGACTGAAAATACCGCGATAATTATCAACGTGATGATGCTCATATTATAAGCTCCTCTTACTAAAAATAATACAGACAGTATAACACATTTTCACGAAATATAACATAGAATGTATTAAAAAAAGAGGTTTATACCAAACATGCATAATTATTGTAACGGAATTGTTCATACTATAAGAAAAGGGGATACGTTATATTCTCTAAGCAGGCAGTATAACGTACCGTTAGTTATGATACTTAGGGCTAATCCGTATGTGGATGTCTATAATCTTGAGATAGGGATGAAGATCTGTATACCGTCGCATCATATGGGTGACATGGATGTGATGCCGGATATGAGACCTGACATGCGCCCGGATATGAGACCTGACATGAGGCCTGACATGCGCCCGGAGACCGGCCCGAATGATGATAATGATGATGACGACGGGGTCTATGCGTATGTGGTGAAGGAAGGGGAATCCATGCAGGATATAGTGGATATGTCAGGTATGGACGTCTGCGATATCATTGAACTTAATAATCTTAAGGATATCCTTCTAAAGGCAGGCACAACCATCATGCTTTCTGAGAAGTAATGGCATAAAATGCGGGCTGTGCTCTAAGGAAGCTTACGTATTTAAGTTGACAATGCGTAAGCTTCTTTTTATAATGTAACGAGATGAGTAACACTTCCTGCAAAGGGGGAACAGTATCGTGATTCAGATATTTAAGACCTTAGAAGATGGAATACTTAATATAGAAAATGATATAACGGACGGATGCTGGATAGCGCTTACAAGACCTGACGCTACGGAGCTTGAGTATGTGGCGCAGACCTGCAATGTGGATATAGATGATCTGAGAGCGCCTCTTGATGAGGAGGAGCGTTCGCGACTTGTGACGGAGGATTTTTATACATTGATCCTCGTAGATATTCCGATGATTGAGGATAAGGATGAGAAGGACAGGTATATTACCATCCCTCTCGGAATCATTCTTACGGATTCGGTCATAATCACTGTATGCCTTGAAGAGACCGGTGTTCTGACCCCGTTCATGCAGGGGCGTATAAGATCGTTCTATACATTTAAGAAGACGAGGCTGATACTTCAGATATTGTACAGGAATGCAACATTGTTTCTACAGTATCTTCGTAACATTGACCGTAAGAGTGATGAGATTGAAGAGAAGCTTCACATATCGCAGAAGAATCAGGAGCTTATAGAGCTTCTTGAGCTTGAGAAGAGTCTTGTGTATTTTACAACCTCATTAAGGTCCAATGAAGTCGTGCTTGAGAAAATGGTAAGGGCGGAGCGCATTAAGAAGTATCCGGATGACGAGGAGCTTTTGGAAGATGTCATCATAGAGAATAAACAGGCCATAGAGATGGCCAATATATATAGTGGTATACTCAGCGGAACGATGGATGCATTTGCATCGGTCATATCGAATAATCTGAACATAGTGATGAAGTTTCTGGCAACCATCACTATCGTGCTTTCGATACCGACTATGATAGCAAGTTTTTTTGGAATGAATTTCGTGGATATTCCGTTAGGTAATTACAGACACGGTTTTTTGGTGGTCTTTATGGCAACCTGGGTGATTACGGGTCTGGTTGCGCTTATATTTGCCAAGAAAAAGATGTTTTAGTTCATAAGAACAGGAGAGTAATATGGGAAATCTTATAAATAAGGCAGAAAGACGATTTGGGAAATACTGTATTCGGGGATTGATGAAGTATATTGTCGCGATAGAGATTGCGGGAGCTGTTATCGGTATGATTAACCCGATAATATACTATGCCTATCTTTCGCTTGATTTTGTTGCCATTGCGCATGGACAGATATGGAGACTGTTTACATTTCTTCTATATCCGGGGCTTACCGGTTTTAATGTCTTTGATATACTGATATTCGGTATTATGACGTGGGTCTATTATTCGATAGGCACATCGCTTGAATATTCCTGGGGGACGTTCAGATTCAATCTGTATTATCTGTCGGGCATAGTGTTGTCGATTATAGCGGGCCTTGTAATCAGCCTGTTGCCGGGATACAATATATGGCCGGTGGGATTTACGTATATCAATCAGGCGCTGTTCCTTGCATTTGCGGTTATGTTTCCGGATGTACAGTTCCTTTTATTCTATATCGTACCGGTTAAGGCCAAATGGCTTGGAATATTCTACGTGCTGGTCATGGCGCTTGACGTGTTCAGCCTTATTTTCTCGGGCAATATGAATGGTATAATAAATGCCGTTGCGATTATTATATCCATGCTTAATTTCATTATATTCTTTCTTTCGTCAAGGAGCGGAGGAAAAACTTCTTTTAAGACGCATAAGAGAAGGGCTGAATTCCGAAGTAAGGCGGCGCCGAAGGTTCAGCCGATATACAGGCACAGATGCGCCATATGCGGACGCACTGAAAGGGACGGGGCGGATCTGGAGTTCAGGTACTGCTCCAAATGCGAGGGTAATTACGAGTATTGCAGCGATCATATATTTACACATGAACATGTGCGCAGATAAGGGAGGAGAATTATCTTATGAGTAATGCAAATAAAAATGTAACCGAGGACAGGGACAGGCTGCTGTCGCTCATCCTGCTGTTTGGAGTGGCATTTATTGTGCATATCATATGCGCTGTCAGCTATACCGGATACGGAACGGATATGAACTGCTTCTACTGGTGGGCCAAATCAGTGTTTGAAGAGGGAATCTCAAGGTTCTATTATCTTGACATGTTTACCGACTATCCGCCGGGATACATGTATGTGCTCTGGTTCATAGGCGGCATTATAAGCTTCTGTGGGATAGGAAGCTATGCTGACACATCCGCAGTCATACTTCTTAAGATGCCTGCCATGATATGTGACCTTTTGATTGGATATCTTATATATAAGATTGCATCGAAGTATACGAAGCACAATTATGCGCTTCTATTTTCGGCGATATTTATGTTCAATCCTGCGGTCATCGTCGATTCTGCGACATGGGGACAGGTTGATTCCATATACACGTTACTGGTTGTACTTATGTGCTATTTCGTTACTGAGAAGAAGCTTTATGCTGCATACTATGTATTTGCGGCAGGCATTCTTGTCAAACCGCAGACGCTTATTTTTACGCCTGTGCTTATATACGGAATAATAGATCAGGTATTTCTGAGTGATTTTTCATGGAAGAGGATGTTTAAGCATCTTGCTATAGGGCTTGGCGCCATTGCAGCGCTTGTGCTTGCGGCGGTGCCTTTCAGTCTCAGGGAGGTTATCCCGCAGTATGTGGATACGCTGGGGCAATACGAGTATGCTTCGGTTAACGCATATAATGTCTGGGCTCTTCTTGGTAAGAACTGGAGCTCACAGGATGAGATATTCATATTTATGTCATATAAAAACTGGGGGACGCTGTTTATATTTGCTACAGTTGTAGTATCGGCAATTTTCTGCCTTAAGAATAAGGAAAAGGAGAGCAGGTACTATCTTGCCGGAGGATTTATCGTAGTAAGTGTGTTCATGCTTTCCGCAAGGATGCATGAGAGATACATGTATCCTGCAATGGCGCTTTTACTTATCGTGGCTGCGATAAAACGTAAGCGCGCATATTATATAGCATATGGATGTCTGTCAATTGTACTGTTTCTCAATGAATGCCATGTGTTATTTACCTATGATCCGCAAAATTACGATTATGGCAATCCGGTAATATATCTTATATCTGCTATGGCAGTTGCTTCATTTGCATATTTCTGTTATGTGTACTTTAATCAGCTTAAATGTACACGCGCCTATACTTATCTTGAAATAGAGCAGATGAATGCTAAGAAATCATCTGCCGGAAGGAATGCCGGAAAGAATAATAAAAAAGTAAATGCACCAAGGACTCCGCAGAATAAGTCGGACAATACGGAGAAGAAGGAAGGTTTCTTTACCATACGGGCTTCCGAAAAGCCTGTCAAATGGAACAAATGGGACTGGATTATCGTATCTGCCATAACTTTGGTGTTTACATGCATTACATTCTATAATCTTGGTAATTTCAGTGCGCCGGAGACCACAACCGAGATTAAGGCGACTGATGAGGGAATTGTGCTTGATCTGGGCGAAAGCCGACAGGTCGATCACATATATGCTTTCCTTGGATGCTATGAGAACAGGAAATTCCTTGTCGAGTCATCTGAGGACGGAATCAATTATACAACGCTCAATTATCAGTCGGAGGAAGATGAGCAGGGCGTATTTAATATCGGCAGTGTATTCTGCTGGAACAAACTTGATACATCATTTAGCGGAAGATACCTCAGGATGACGCCTAGATTTAACAATCAGGCCGATACATCCTTTGTGAATGAGCTTATGATATACGATAAGGACGGCAACGTCATTGTGCCTGCAAACGCTTCGGACTATCCTAATCTTTTTGACGAACAGGATATATTTGACGGTACGTCTACATACATGAACGGAACTTATTTTGACGAAATATATCATGCAAGGACTGCATATGAGATGATACACAATATGTATTGTTATGAGATGACGCATCCGCCTCTTGGAAAGGCTATCATGGCGATAGGTATCCTTGTATTCGGAATGTGTCCGTTCGGCTGGAGATTCATGGGAACATTATTTGGTGTGCTTATGGTTCCGGTTATGTACATGCTTGGAAAGAAGCTTACGAGACAGACATGGCTTTCAACGGTCATAACGCTTTTATTTACATTTGATTTTATGCATTTTGCACAGACGAGAATCGCAACCATTGACGTATACGTGACCATGTTCATTATGCTGATGTATTTCTTTATGCTGTGCTATTACAAGATGAGTTTTTATGATACGCCGATTAAAAAGACCTTTATCCCGCTTGCATTGTCCGGAATATGTATGGGACTTGGATGTGCGAGCAAATGGACCGGAGTATATGCGGGTCTTGGTCTGGCCGTTATATTTGCGGTGGTTATGATAAGAAGATATGGAGAATACAGAACGGCGCTTAAGAATCCCAAGGGCAAAACTGAGGGTATCGAACATGAATATGTTGTCAATTATTACAGTATTCTGACCATTAAGACACTTGCTTTCTGTGTGGCTGCGTTTGTCATTGTCCCTGTGATTATCTATGTGCTTTCGTATATACCGTTCTCGGACGGAAGCGACAGGAATCTTATCGGTCAGGTTATTGAGAACCAGAGGCAGATGTATTCGTATCATTCGACGCTTGATTCGGATCATCCGTATTCGTCTTCGTGGTATCAGTGGCCGGTTATACAGAGACCTATGCTTTATTATCTTGAGGATGCGGGCGAAGGGTTTAAGGCGGGCATAAGCGCCATGGGTAATCCGCTTGTATGGTGGGTTGGCATACCGGCATTTCTGTATATGCTGTATCTTGCGATAGCTAAGAGAAATCGCATTTCGCTGTTTTTGTTGATTGGCTATCTTGCGCAGTACATGCCTTGGATGGGAGTAAGCAGATGTACCTTTATATATCATTATTTCCCAAGCGTGCCTTTCGTTGTACTGATGATAGGATACAGTATATATAGAATGACTGCGGACAGGCCTAGGCTTAAGATAGCGGCGTATGTGTATGCGGCGGCGGTTATCGGATTGTTCATAATGTTCTATCCTGTTATTTCAGGATATCCTACAACGGTAGAATACGTTAATTACCTGAAGTGGATGGACAGCTGGGTGCTTCTTTTCTAGAGCGCTTTACATGAGGATGTTACAGGCTGAGGTGATAGGTTATGAAATATGATATTGCTGAATATGAGAGAAAGATGACGGATACCTACGGGATGCTGTCGCTAACGGAGCTTGCGCTTGAGTACTACCTTCTCTATGAGATATGGGAAGGAGGAACCAACAGATATATGGATAATGATTCGGCTGAGTGCGATTTTATCCATGCCATGATCAAAAAGATTATAAGAAATGAAGAGCTTTCTTCTGATAATACCGTATTTGAAGATATGCGGGCCCTCATTACTGAAAAAATGCAGGTGGTTACTGCCTATGTTGACAGACTAATCGTATATGAGCATGTGCTTAACAGGATGGAGCCGGGGTACACAATGGATGCGGATGAGCGCCGTAAGTCCGCATCAGAGATAGGAAAGGAAGCGCTTGTAAGGGATATTATTAATTTTATCTTTGAAGATAAGGACAGTGTTTCCATAAATGACAGGCTTCATATGATACTCGGACAGCTCCCGGTGAGGATGGCAAGATCAAAGTATCTGCAGCTTATAAGGAACAGTATCAACCTGTATGGTGACTCCGATATGGATGCGCTTGACGGATACGTATATATGTTAAGGACAACGGCGATGATATATGAGCCGCCGGGGATGGATAGGCATTTTACGGAATTCGCAGATATACTTAAGGAGTTTGGCGAGGCTGATTACAGTGATATGGATGGCAGATATTATACTATACTCAGGGAGAAGCTTGATGCCGCCGCAGCGGACCTTAGAAATATATCCGACATGTATATGGTCTATCAGAAGATAGTGAATATGTTTTATGTATATAATCTTAATAAGATAAATGACGATGTGAAAAAGGATGGACTATACGATTCCTGTATCAGGATACTTTCGGGTCTTGAGGGCGCATTCTGTGGCGAGGCTGATAATGCGGATGATGTGGAACAGTATCTTTCGGGTCTTGAGGGCGCGCCTGAGACCATGTATGAGAAAAGACTCAGTCTTGAATCGCTATATGATACAATGCTTAATGAAGCCTGTGGTTCTGAGGTGATGAGAGTGCTTGGAATCTCAAAACTTCTGTTTTCTGACAGTATATTTGCAAAGACGGATATGCAGGAACCCGCAGGGGTTACGAGGGAGTATCTTGACGAGGTTGCGGATAAGCTGACAGAGGATTTAAGCGACATGTTTGCACGGTCGGGAAGATATGTTACGCGCTCTGTTATGGCGCTGACATTTGAAAGACTGCCGGTGTTCTTTAAGACTGCGGATGAGATTATTGATTACATAAAGGATTCTCTGGACAGATGCAGTGACGATGCGGAACTGATAGCGGTATCGGGGCTTATTCGGGAGCTGATCTTATAATAAAGGAGCTTATATGATAGAATGGTATCGCAATCTATACATGGATGACGAGGTCAGAAAGTCGCCGGATGCATGCAGGCGCAGGGTTGAATCAGAAAAGATCAGTATCACGCCGCTGTATCTGATAGCATTTGCGGCCAATGAGCATAACCTGCTTGATATCATTTCATGTAATGAGTTGCATTTCAGATATTACAAAACGCGTAAGCTCTACATAATCGGGCTTGCTGCGTCATACAGGTCGGCGCTTGGGCTTACGACGGATATACTTATGGAAACATATAAGAATACAGGGGCTTTTGACGTGAGGACTTATTATGGCAATCAGGCTTTGGGATGTGATATTTAATTGCTGAAAATAATTGGTATAATAATTTTAGCGCTTATAGCTTTAATATTATTTGTAGTGTGCCTGATCCTTTTTCCTGCAGTCAGATATAAAATAAATTTAAGAGCTGATGGGGATATTAAGAGTATAAAAGGAATCATAAAGGTACGATATCTTTTAGGCATCATCTCTTTTGTGGCCGAATACCCCGACGGGTTGAAGATGGGGTTAAGACTCTTTGGGATTCCGGTATCGAAAAGGAAGAAGAAAAAGAAGAAGCGGGATGTACATGATGCGAAGGAGGAGAAAGAAGAGCAGGATGCGCAGACTACGCAGGATACACAGACTGCGCAGGTCACGCAGGATGCGCAGGGTGAGCAGGCTACACAGGATGAGCAGACAGGGCGATATGCGAAGGAAGACCGGCGTACTTCCTCTAGGAGGAAGGTAAGGATAAAGCCTTACATTGACGTGATACGCGATACGCAGAATAAGGTAGCGCGCGATACGATAAAGAAGACGTTCTTTCGCCTCATAAGGCATTGCGGACCGAGAAAGCTTAAGGCGGATATGGTAATCGGAACCGGAGACCCGTGTAACACAGGGCTTCTCTTTGGCGGTCTCGGATTGGTTACGACACGGATAAAAGGAGAGTATCATCTGTCGCCTGATTTTTATAACAAAAGGCTGGACGGATATATATATATTAAGGGCAGAATCAGGTCAGTTGTTATATTGTATCATTTTTTGAAAATATATGCTGACAGGGATATCAAAAGAATGGCAGCCCAAATAAGAAAAGTCCGCAGATAATGTGGCAGAATGGAGGATAATATGGCAGATAATAATCAGTTTCAATCAACAGTAGAGTCATTATTTAAGGGAATGGAGAGCTTTATCACTACCAAAACGGTAGTTGGAGAGGCTATCACAATGGAGGATGGAACCATTATTCTCCCACTTGTGGATGTGTCGTTTGGTGTGGCGGCAGGAGCGTTTGCAAATGATGACAGCAAAAAGAATAATGGCGGCGGAGGAATGGGCGGCAAGCTTCAGCCAAGCTCTGTGCTCATCATAAAGGATGGAACGTCAAAGCTTGTCAATGTTAAGAATCAGGACGGAGTGACCAAAATCCTTGATATGGTTCCTGATGTTATCAACAAATTTTCCAAATCTTCCGACAAACACGGAGAGGAATAAAAAAAGTACTTGCATTTAGCATAAGTGTTTGTTAAAATGGTGACGTTGTGGCACAGGGAGTGTCAGATTGATATGTTAAGGAGGTGCTTTAGATGGCAAAGTGTGAAATCTGTGATAAGGGAGCTCATTTTGGAATAAGGGTTAGCCATTCTCATAGAAGAAGTAACCATATGTGGAAGTCCAATATCAAATCAGTCAGAGTCAAGGTTAATGGCGCAACCAGAAAGATGAACGTGTGTACAGCATGTCTTCGTTCAGGTAAGGTTGAGAGAGCATAAGCTTATATGATCACATAATGATTATGAGAGGTTATCGTGTATGCGATAGCCTCTTTGTAGTTTCAGCATGATGTAAAAAGGTTGTATCCTATGATAAGAAGCAGTGCGATTATGCATATTGCGAAGAAGCAGTTGTGTATGAACATCATGAGAACCATTCCCACGGCAATCATAAACAGTATAAGACCCAGCATACGTTTCATACTATATATCACCAACAAAAACTGTTCATAATATTATATTCGCTACATATGCGGTTAGTTATTAAATTATTGCTTTTTATATGCTAATCGGGTATACTAGTAAAGAGTATGTAGTTAAGGAGGTTTTTACATGAAAGGCCGAATGAATACCAATATGGGTAAGATAGTAGTAGATACTGATGTCATTGCCAAATATGCGGGTTCATCCGCAGTGGAGTGTTTCGGAATCGTAGGAATGGCATTGGTAGGTGTAAAAGATGGTTTTTCCAGACTCCTGAGAAAGGAAAATCTTGCACAGGGCGTTGGGGTTACGATAGAGAATAATAAGCTTTTAATAGACATGCACATTATAGTGGCGTATGGTGTGAGCATCAGGGCTGTGTGTGAGAATCTGATAAGTAATGTCAAGTATAAGGTTGAAGAGTTTACGGGAATGGAAGTTCAGTGCATTACAGTCAAGGTTGAAGGAGTAAGGGTTAACGATTAATAGGAACTAATTATGGAGGAACTTTTGATGGACACTATAGATGCTAAACTGCTTAGGGATATGTTTATTGCCGGTGCGGATGCGTTGGAACAGAAGAAAGAGTATGTGAACGATCTGAACGTATTTCCGGTGCCGGATGGCGATACCGGAACTAATATGACGATGACGATCCAGTCGGCGGTAAAGGAGGTAAAAGACCTTAAAAGCATGTCGATGACTGATCTGTGTAAGGCAATATCAAGCGGTTCACTAAGAGGAGCAAGAGGTAATTCCGGTGTTATCCTTTCGCAGCTTCTGCGTGGATTTACCAGATGCGTAAGAGAATATGACTATATAGATACCAATATATGCGCTGAAGCGTTTGAAAGAGCGGTGGAGACCGCATATAAGGCAGTTATGAAACCTAAGGAAGGTACTATACTGACTGTTGCGAAGGCAGGCTCAGACATGGCGACATATCTTGCTGACAGTGATATAGATCCGACCACGTATTTTGAAACTGTCATAAGTCATATGAGGGATGTGTTGTCTAAGACGCCTGATATGCTTGAGGTCCTTAAGGAAGCGGGAGTTGTGGATTCCGGCGGAGAGGGACTTTTGGTTATATTGGAGGGCGCAGCAGAGCTTCTGGCTGAGAGGATGCCAAAGCCTGAGGGCGCAAAGGCTCCGGATATCAGCGGCCTAAAGAAGAATACTGCACCTAAGAAGCGTGAACAGCCAAAGAAGTCAGTAGCCCCTAAGAAGCAGGAGAGAAGAGTGTATGCTCCGGCAAGATCAAAGGCTGATATCAGCACCGCAGATATCAGATTTGGTTATTGCACCGAATTTATAATAGAGCTTGAAAGAGAATTTGACAGCAGAAATGAGGAGGAGCTTAAGATATTCCTTGAGGCCATTGGAGATTCGATAGTCGTGGTTGCAGATGACGAGATTATAAAGGTGCATGTTCATACCAATATGCCGGGTATTGCTCTTACTAAGGCGTTGACTTACGGCGCACTATCCAGGATAAAGATAGATAATATGAGGGAAGAGCATAACGAGATACTTGCAAATGAGGATACGGCATCTAAGACTTCCACGGAACCTTCGGACGAAGAGGAGCCACAGGATGAGGTGTCTGAGGACAATAAGGACTCTGAGGATGATAATGATACCGGGGATAAGAAGGATGGCGTAAAAGCGAGAAAGCCTGCAGGATTCATAACCGTATCTGTAGGCAAGGGCCTTAGTGAGATATTTGCCGGACTTGGGGCAGATGTTATCATAGAGGGCGGTCAGACCATGAATCCCAGCACGGAAGATATGCTTAACGCCATCGACGGCATCAATGCGGACGTCATATATATCATGCCTAATAATTCCAATATAATACTTGCGGCAGAACAGGCTGCGGCCCTTACGGAGGATAAGAGCATAGTGGTCATTCCGTCTAAGAGTATTCCGCAGGGAATTATGGCGCTCATTAATTATATGCCTAACAGGACGCCGGAAGAGAATCGCAATGTTATGACTGAGGAGATGGCAAATGTCAAATCCGCGGCGGTCACATACTCCATAAGGGATACCGTTATCAAGGGTCGTAAGATCATGCAGGGAGATATAATGGGAATCTGTGATTCGGAGATACTGAATGTCGGAGCACAGGTGATGTCTACAACAGTAGAACTTATTGACAGAATGGTTGATAGGGATACGGAGCTTGTAACCTTATATTACGGAAGCGATACAACTGAGGATGAAGCCAATCTTATAGCCGATAAGGTTATGGAAGCCCATCCTGATATCGAGGTAGAGGTTCATTATGGCGGACAGCCTGTGTACTATTATTATATATCGGTTGAATAGATAAAAAAGGAATAGGTTTATCATATGAGATGGAATGATGATATACTTGTTATCAAAGGAATAGGAGAAAAAACAGCGATAAATTACCGGCGGATTGGAATCAATACCGTCGGTAATCTGCTTATGCACATACCAAGGGGTTATGATGAATTTGGGGATATAGTACCCATAAGGGATGCATCCCCGGGAAGCGTTGTAATCGTTACCGGAGTTATCGCGGCGCGCGCTTACACACGGAAGGTAAGGAACATGACCATAGTAAGCGCAAGACTTAGGGACGGAGCGGATTCCATAAGCCTTGTGTGGTTTAATATGCCTTTTATGGCAAGTAAGATAAGGGTTGGAACATATTATATCATACGTGGAAAAGTATCCGTAAAAAACGGAGTAAAGGAGATAGTTCAGCCTAAGCTTCTTACGAAGGAAGAATACTATAATAACAGATACAAGCTCATGCCCATATATCCGCTTACCGGAGGATTGACCAATAACGCAGTGGCAAAAGCATGCATACATGCCATTTCGGAGATTACTGATATAACGGATTATCTTCCTGAACGTATAATAAGTAAATATAATATAATGCCGTATCAAAAGGCAGTAAAGACAATACATCTTCCGGATAGCAGGGATGATGCGGGCAAAGCAAGAAAAAGATTTGTGTTCGACGAATTTTTTCTGTTCTTACTTATGTTAAAGCGGATGAAATCCGAAAATTCCCACATACTTACACAAAGAAATTATACTGAATGTAAAGAGTGCGACATGTTCATTAAGGAACTCCCTTACAGGCTTACCGATGCCCAGGTAAAAGTATGGAATGAGGTGAGGTCTGATATGCTCTCCGGGCATGTCATGAACAGGCTTATACAGGGAGACGTAGGCTCAGGAAAGACGGTTATTGCAGCACTTTCCCTGTTGCTTAATGCGTTAAACGGTTATCAGGGTGTGCTTATGGTTCCTACGGAGGTTCTTGCCAGACAGCATTACGAGAGCCTTTCTGCGATGTGCAGCGGATACGGAGTAGATATATCTTTGCTTACGGGTTCCATGAGCGCTGCGGAAAAGAAGACTGTATATGAGCTTATCAGGGATAACAAAACAAATATAATCATAGGAACCCATGCACTCATTCAGGAGAAGGTAAAATACGCCGAGCTTGGACTCGTTATAACGGATGAGCAGCACAGGTTCGGGGTTAACCAGCGCAAATCCATCGTAGAGAAGGGTTCGGAATGCCATACGATAGTCATGAGCGCTACACCGATACCAAGAACGCTTTCCATGATTCTGTACGGGGATATGGATGTATCCGTTATAGATGAGGTTCCTAAAAAAAGGCTTCCGATTATGAACTGTGTGGTCGGACAGTCCTACAGGTCCGCTGCCTATGCATTTATTTTAAAAGAGATAAGAAATGGACATAAGGCATATATAGTCTGTCCGATGATAGATGATAATGAGGAGTCCGGACTTGAAAATGTAACCGACTACTATCTGAGATTATCAGAGATTATGCCGCCGGATATACATATAGATATCCTTCACGGAAGGATGAAGCCCAAACAAAAGGATGAAATCATGGACAGATTCCGTGCGGGGGATACGGACATTCTCATATCCACGACCGTTATAGAGGTAGGTATAGATGTGCCTTCCGCAACGGTAATGTTAATTGAGAATGCCGAAAGATTCGGGCTTGCACAGCTTCATCAGCTGCGCGGAAGAGTAGGACGCTCTGACATCCGCTCGTACTGCATATTCATGACGGCGGATGAAAGTCCGCAGATTATGCAGAGGCTTAATGTTCTTAATAAGTCAAATGACGGATTCTATATCGCATCTCAGGATTTAAAGCTTCGCGGACCGGGCGATATGTTCGGAGTCAGGCAGAGTGGAGAGGCGTATTTTGATATCGCGGATATCTATAATGACGCTGATGTACTTTTCAATGCGCACGAGGCAGCAGACCATCTTACTGATGCGGAAGCAGACGCCATTTATGATTATATAATTGAAGAAGGAGGCAGTAAGAATATTAATAATATCGTCGACATTATGTAAATTTCACAGTAATTGGGGCGTATTCCGTACGGTTTACGCCCCATGTGCCATTTCACAGATTATTTACCTGCCATATTCTGTTCCTGAGCTCTGATCATTTTTCTAACCATCTCTCCGCCTACTGAGCCATTCTGGTATGAAGTAAGGTCGCCATTGTAACCATTTTTCAAAGGTACTCCAAGTTCTGACGCAACTTCCATTTTAAAACGATCCATAGCATCCCTTGCTTCCGGAACTTCTACTCTGTTTCTTCCTCTTGCCATTATATTAGCCTCCTTAAAGCGAATTTCAGTCTGTCATCCGACTGTAGTTATATTGTATGGAGATATATAAAAAATACACTGGAAAGTGTTTTAAGCAATGTGATATTATGTAAAATTTTTTTTCTAAATACTTTTACGTTATTTTTACAAGGAAATGATACTGCATTTGACATTAAGCAAATATAATGAGCACGTAATCAGATAATATTATTAAATAACAGATAGGAGAATCAGATTATGAGAATGAAAAAAATAACAGCATGTGCAGTTGCGGCAATATGTGCCGTTACTATGTTGGCAGGATGTGGACAGTCTGAGAGTGGCACGGTATCAACGGACGGTTCAACCTCAATGGAAAAGGTTATCGGGTCGCTTATGGAGACATTTCAGGCGGATAATGAGGGAATAACAGTTACATATAATCCGACGGGCTCAGGGTCGGGAATCACTGCGGTAGCGGAAGGCCGATGCGACATTGGACTTGCAAGCAGGAATCTGAAGGATGAGGAGAAGGAACAGGGACTTGTGGAGACGGTTCTTGCATATGACGGAATTGCCATTATAGTAAATCCTCAGAACCCAGTATCTGGGCTCTCAATTGAACAGATAGCGCAGGTTTACACCGGACAGATTACCAACTGGCAGGATGTAGGAGGCAACAATGAGGAGATAGTTCTTATCGGACGTGAGGCAGGAAGTGGAACAAGGGACGGATTCGAGTCGATTACGGAAACCGAGGAGCAGTGTATGTACCGGCAGGAGCTTACGTCCACAGGTGATGTGATAGCTACGGTGGGTCAGAATCCGGCAGCTATAGGATACGCGTCTCTTGCATCGATAAATGAAAGTGTAAAGACGCTTGATGTGGACGGAGTAAGTCCGTCTGAGGATACTATTAAGGATGGAAGCTATAAGGTGCAGCGTGATTTCGTACTTGTTACCATGGAGGATACAGCGCTTTCGGATGAAGCACAGAAATTCTTCGATTATATAACCTCTGAGGATGCTAACGAAGTTATTCAGAGTGCGGGAGCAGTACCTGCAAATTAAGTATAAAGGAAAGTTGCTATGAAATACAAAAAAAAGGTATTAGAAGATGTGATACAGGGAGTATTTCTCATATTGGGAATGATTACGGTTGGATTTGTTCTTTTGATTACTGTATATCTTATCCTGTCGGGCATCCCTGCAATCGGTGAAATCGGTATAGGTAATTTCATTTTAGGTGAAAAATGGGCGTCGACGGCGTCGGAGCCGTTCTATGGCATTCTGCCGTTCATGCTTACAAGTGTGTATGGTACGGCAGGGGCCATTATGCTCGGAGTGCCGATAGGGTTTCTGACGGCGCTATATCTTGCCAAATTTGCGCCGGTGAAGGTAAAAACATCTGTTGAATTCGTCGTGGCGCTGCTTGCCGGTGTTCCTTCCGTAGTGTATGGTTTTGTGGGGATGATGGTTTTGGTTCCTGCCATACGAAAATTATTTAATATTCCGGACGGCGCGGTTTTATTTACGGCGATAATTGTGCTGGCGGTAATGATTCTGCCAACCATCATCAAGGTGTCCATAACCTCGCTTGAGGCCGTACCGAAGGAGTATGAAGATGCTTCGTTTGCACTGGGCGCGACGCCGGTTGAGACATATTGCAGGGTATCTGTTCCGGCTGCAAGAAGCGGTATTGCGGCAGCAATCGTTCTGGGAGTCGGCCGCGCGATAGGAGAAGCCATGGCGGTTATGATGGTTGCCGGTAATGTGGCCAATATGCCGCATCTTTTTGGAAGCGTAAGATTTCTTACAACGGCCATTGCCTCTGAGATGTCTTATTCCAGCGGATTACAGCGTCAGGCGCTGTTCTCCATCGCGTTGGTGCTGTTTCTTTTTATAATGCTGATAAACGCTGCGCTCAATTTCTTTTTGAAGAGAAATAAGGAGGCCTGACATGATTAAGCAGAGAAAAATATACATTATAGCCGTAAAGGCGCTTATGGGAATATCAATATCCATAACGGTGGTCCTTGTATTTTTACTGGCGGGATATATTCTGTTTAAGGGACTTCCGTATATTACATGGGAGCTTCTTTTTACAAGCCCGAGTTATCTTTCAGAAAAAATCGGCATTCTGCCCGATATATTAAATACGATATATATTATACTGGCGACTCTGGCATGCGTACTGCCGATTGGAGTCGGTGCAGCGATTTATCTTAATGAGTATGCCAAAAATAAGAAGATAGTCGGTATGATCGAATATGCCGCAGAGACCCTTTCAGGTATTCCGTCCATTATATACGGACTTGTGGGCATGTTATTTTTCTGCCAGTTTCTGCAGATGAAGACTTCGCTCCTTGCGGGTGCGCTTACGCTTGTAATGATGAATCTGCCGACTATTATGCGAACCACACAGGAAAGTTTAAAGACCGTGCCACAAAGCTACAGAGAGGGTGCATTCGGACTTGGAGCCGGCAAATGGAGGGTTATACGTACGGTGGTACTTCCGGGATGCGTGGATGGTATAATTACAGGCTGCATCCTTTCCATAGGAAGGATTGTGGGAGAATCGGCGGCGCTTTTATTTACCGCAGGATTTGCCCATGCCTTAAATGGACTGTTTGAGGGGCTTTCAAGTTCGGGATGCACACTTACGGTTGCGTTATACGTGTATGCAAAGGAACAGGGCGAGTTCGAGGTTGCATTCGCAATAGCTGCGATACTTATGATACTTATGTTCATAATTAACTTTGTATCGGAGCTTGTAAGCCGTCATTTTATGAAGATCAGAAGAGTGTAAAGGAGTGTATACTGTTATGGATCCTATCATGACTGTAAGGAATCTTAATCTGTGGTATGGAAAGGTACAGGCGTTAAAAGATGTGAGTATGGATATTCAGGAAAGAAGTATTACCGCGCTTATCGGTCCTTCGGGTTGCGGTAAATCCACGTTTTTAAAAACACTTAATCGTATGAACGATCTGATACCTGATGTAAGGATTACCGGCGAGGTGCTGTATAATGGGAAAAATATATTCGACTCTTCCGTGGATGTAAATGAGCTTCGCAAGAATGTAGGTATGGTATTTCAGAAGCCCAATCCATTTCCAATGAGCATATATGATAATATTGCCTATGGTCCGAGGACGCATGGGATACGAAGTAAGGCTAAGCTTGACGATATAGTGGAACGCTCGCTGCGAGATGCAGCCATATGGGAAGAAGTAAAGAACAGACTTAAGAAGAACGCTCTCGGACTCTCGGGAGGCCAGCAGCAGCGTCTCTGTATCGCAAGAGCCCTTGCGGTAGAACCTCAGATAGTTCTGATGGATGAACCTACGTCGGCGCTTGATCCGATATCAACTGCCAATATAGAAAAACTTGCGGTAAAGCTTAAGGAAAAATACACTATCGTAATAGTAACGCATAATATGCAACAGGCATTCCGCATATCTGATAACACGGCGTTCTTCCTGCTTGGAGATCTGATAGAATATTCGGAAACTAAGAAAATGTTCACAAGCCCTACGGATAAACGTACGGACGATTACATAACCGGAATATACGGATAATGTGAGAAAAATACGATAAAAAAATGCCGGTGGTGGGACTCGAACCCACACACCCTTGCGGATAACAGATTTTGAGTTTTCGGGACAATCCTGAACCTGCTATCCTCTATTGGAACTAACTGAACTTTTCGGACACCTTCCGCGAAGCTAAAAACAGCTGAAACACTGATAAAATCGGCATTTCCTGAACAAAAGCCTTAAAAACCGGGCATTTCCCAGCCATCCAAATTCTAACCGCTTTGGGGCGGCTTTTGAGCCGTCTGCGGGATGTTGAAGGGATGTGCGCAGGATGCCCACGAACTTAATTATGATTCTTTTGTTACTACCGTTTCGATACAAAAGTCATTGTAGCAGTTTTACCCGTTGTTGACAATACGTTTTTTGGGAGCTGGTACAATGAAAAACCGAAAATATTACGAAAATCTTTTCGCAGACTATCCCAGCGTAGTGACACTCACACAGTTTCGAGGGATGTTAGGCGGGATAGGCGATAGCACTGCTCGGAAGCTGATGCGGGAAAATCGTGTGAAACATTATTACATCCGTCAGACCTACCTTATTCCTAAGGATTGGGTGATTGACTATGTACTCAGCGAACACTACGCTGAATACAGAGAACAACTGAAGGTCCAGGTTTAGCCCTGCCCTTCTTCATATTGGCATGGAAAGGCACTCAGAAATGGGTGCCTATTTTTTATGCCTGTCAGGAGGTGACACAATGAACACGCAAATCATCGCCGTCGCCAACCAGAAGGGCGGCGTCGGCAAAACGACCACCTGCGCGAACTTGGGCATCGGGCTGGCCCAGGCCGGGA
>CASFAQ010000003.1 GCA_949292725.1 uncultured Eubacteriales bacterium
TTCTGATGTTCCTGATGCACTAACCGTCTTCAGGCTAGGTAACTGACCTGACGTAGTCTCCCAACCGGTCATTCCAATATGATATCTCTGATCTGCCGACTGCATGCCCTTCCACTTGTCGCCTACACCAGGCATATCATTATTGTAAGTATCGTATATTTCCTGATCAAAGGCAATCGCATCTTCGCATGCCTTCTTATATGTATTGGCAACCGTAAGATTCTTCTCTGCATACTTCTGATTGAGAGCTGCATATATCTGAATCTTAATAACATTAGGAACTGCCATTGCCGGATAATATACAAGCTGGTAGAATGCTGCCTGAAGGTCGTCAGGGACCTGTGCCTTAAGAGCTTCTGCCCTCTCCATTATTTCGTTACATTTGATAAGCATATCCTGAGCTTCACTGTAGTTATCAACACTGAACATATCCGTACATGAATCAGCAGTGTTATAAAGCAGATGCTCAACCTTTCTTGATGTCTCAAGATCAAGGTAATCGTCTATAAGCTGAATTGCCTCATCTAACTGGTCATCACTAAGTCCCGAACCATCAGCCTTTCCAAACTGCTCCCTGATCCACTGTTCCTTATACTCATCAAGCTTTTCGTTACCGTTAACTCCCCACTTTTCGTAGTCATATCCAAGATCTAAGAAATACGAAATATTGTATTCCATAGGCTTAAGGTCACCGACATTAACGATCCACACATCATCAATTCCATAGTCGTATGCAACAGACATCTGATCCCATATCTTAGATATCTGCGCAGTCTGTATCCATGTATATGATTTCGGTCCTCCAACGTAGTCAAAATGATAATACATTCCAAGACCGCCAACCTTCTCCTGCTGGTCTACAGTAGGAAGCGTACGAAGGTATGCCCAGTTATCATCTGCAAACATTGCGATCGTATCCTTCATACATTCCTGATCATACAGTGCGCCCTCATTCCATGCATTCTCAACTTCCTTATAGATAACGAGCTGGGTAGGATTCGTATCTCCTTCCTCACTGAGAATATTCTTCTGCTGGGTAATGATGTGATTAAGAAGCTGAGCATATTTCGGAGGATTATCCGATGCCGGAAGCGATGAATCCGCTTCACCTCTCATACCCACGGTACAGATGTTTTCAAATCCACCGTTTCTCTTTACTCCGTCTCTCCAGAAGTTTTCTATGGCTGTGTTAACCTTTTCGTTATATTTATCCTCTGTCGGAAGGTTATAGCTGTTCCATGCATTGGCAGAGCTAAGCGTTAACGTTCCCTTATACTGGCCATATTCCTGACCCCACTCATTACCTGCCCTGTAAAGAGGTTCATGATGGGATGTTCCCATAACGATTCCATACTGGTCAGCAAGCTTTGCATTGGCAAGGGTATCATCACTTGCCCCGCCGTCTGTTCCGTCCTTGCTGAACTCATTGCCCCACATTGCAGGCCAGAGATAATCTCCCTTGAGACGTAATATCAATTCAAATACATGCGCATAGAACTTATGATTTCTTCCACCATACTTGTTATCAGTCCATGATGTAAGTGAAGGCGCCTCATCATTAAGGAATATACCTCTGTATTTTACGGAAGGCTCCTTTGAGGTGACATTGATCTCCACACCGCTAAGATCCACTCTCTGCTGTACTGCAGGCGTTATGTCAGCCCACCATACCCAAGGGGATACTCCCATGAGTTCGGATATCCTGAAGATACCATATATGGTTCCGCGTTTATCGCTTCCTGCAATTACAAGAGCTTCATCGACTCCCGCAACAGGATTCTTAACCACCTGAAGCTTGTAGCATTCCCATTTTCCTTCAATATCTGAAACGTCAAGCCTGCCCTCTGATACAAGCTGATTGATAAGATCGTTTCCGTTATCGCCAATCGTTCCTGCTATAATTGCCTTGCCGCTAAGCTGTGACTTGTCGGTAACAACCTGAAGTCCGTCCGGGCTTTCATTGGCAACACCTTCGTCATTAACACCAATTCCCGCAACTCTTGCCACATCAGACTTAAATGCCTCTGCAATCAGGCTGATACCATCATATTCGGAATCATTTGCATCAATGTACATCATAGCATTTGCTTTAGAATTGTCTATAATTGTAAACGGTTCCGGCGTAGGCGTAGGTACCGGTGTAGGATTAGCCGGCAATATATTTGTGCCGCTGTCAGTTGTGGCAGGCGCCTGCGTTACAGAGGCGCTCTTTTTCTTCTTTACCGTAACAGTACAATTAATTTTTTTCGTTTTCTTTCCGAGCTTATATACTGCTGTCACCTTTGCTTTACCTTTCTTTAACCCTTTAATGGTTGCAAATGCCTTCTTACCCTTATTGGATTTCCTGGTAATCTTTACAACCTTTTTCTTATTGACCTTCCAGGTCACCTTTGCTTTCTTTTTGCCGTTCTTAAGCTTAATCTTATAAGTTTTTCCAACATTTATGGTTATCTTCTTTTTATTAAGCTTAGGCGCCTTTGCAGCGTCCGCAGTTGCAGGTGCATATACTATGCTTCCGGCAAGCATTGCAGCCGTACACAGGGCGGCAATAACCTTGTTCATTTTTTTCATAATTATCCTCCTTCATAATATTTTATTTGAACATTGTTAAATCAATTGCATTAGCCATTACTTCATATCCATCATATGGATGAAGTCCGTCGTCATGTGTATAAGCCTCCAGAATGTTCTTCGGGTTGGCAGGATCTGCTACGGCGCTCTCAAAATCTATTATTCCGTCCATCTGGGAATCCGTACTTCTCATCCAGTTATTGATCATCGTCCTTACCTGTTCGGATGCTTCGCTGTAATAACTGCTTGTTCCAAATGGAAGAATAGGAGCTCCGTATACCTTGATCCCATTATCATGACAAAGCTTAACCATCTTCTGATACTCAGGAAGAAGCTGGCTGTATTTACTTGTATTTGAAAGACAGTTAAGATCATTTACTCCGAACAGGATGATACAGTACCCCACCCCGTCATGTTCCAGCAGATCTCTTTCGAATCTGTCCTTTCCGGCGTCCGTAGGATATGAACCCAGCATTGAATTGGCTCCGATTCCCTCGTTAATGACCGAAATATGCCTTGTGCTTTCATCTGCCTGAAGCCTTTTTGCAAAATAATCCACCCATCTGGTGTAGCTGTCCGGCTTCTTGCCAAGATATGACGCATCCGTTCCGTAACCGTCTGTTATGGAATCCCCAAAGCATACAACCGCCTTACTTCCCTGCTCAGACCACATCGCAATGTCTGCAAGGAAGAACCAGCTTGTGGTAGTCTGATATGATGTAAATGTTTCTGTCGAAACATGATTGCCTGACATCTGATATGTGGTTGCCCTGGCTCCCCTGTGACCTGTTATATTACTTGACGGCGCCTGTCCGAAGTATGCGGATATGGCAACATTATCAAGTGCGTTCACACTTATATTAATGGGATCCGTCTCTATAACCTTTCCTTTCGGAATCACAAAGGACTCATTTCCTCCCACCGTAACAATGGTATCAGTTGAAGTATCTATGGTAGACTCATCAGCTTTTACCTGTTTTGCAATATGTAGCGAAACTATGCTGACGTCGCTCGTTCCGTACTGATTGGACAGTCTGAGTTTAAGCCTGTTGCCACCTGTTGTAAGTTTTGCTATCTGACGCACCGTCGTACCGGCAAGCGCCATCTTAGGCATAGCATCGGCCGTTATATCACATTTCTCCTCTGCCGTTCCCCATGTGGTAACCCACGTATAGGATTCTTCCCCCGGTAAAGGTGTGGATGTGGGCGCGGGAACCGGAGTAGGCGTAGGAGCCGGCAGTTCAACAGTCACTTCACTTACCGTAACAGTATCTATCGCAGAACTGCTGTATGATATCTTCTTAATCTGAACTGCACATTCAGCTGAGGCTCCCGTTAATGTAAGCTCATAGCTCTGACCAAATGTCATGGGACTTATCTGATTGGACAGCTCCGTCCAGCCATCCCTGTCGGAAATCCATAACCGGACATCCGCGGATGCACTTCCATTTACGGTAACCCTAATAACGTCTCCCGCCTCATATGCGCCGTCAATTGGGATAAGCACGCCGTCTACGCTGTTGGCTGTAATAACTCCGTTATCATCACAGCTTACAGTTCCGATACCACCGAGTACACTTGCCTCGTCAAGGTCAAGCTGTACCTTAACATCTTCTGTCACGGCCGGTGTAGCGGTCGGTTCATTCGCAGGCTTTGGTGTTTCGGTAATTTTTGGAGGGTCAGTTGACTCGGGAGCATCCGTAGCCGGGGTCTCCGGCTCCTCCGTGGCCGGTGTATCAGTCGTCGGTGTATCCGTGGCCGGCGTCTCTGTAGCCGGTGTATCCGTAGTCGGCACTTCAGTAACCGGTGCCTCTGTAACTTCATTATACGGTTTATCAGTTCCGGCAGGAACTGCCGTGGCAGTCGTCATCACGGTTGCTTCTGCCTGCGGTATATCCGCTGCACTGACAACCGTCACCCTGCATTTAAGCTTCTTCTTACTGTCTTCATATCTGTAGACAGCGGTAATTACGGCTTTTCCTTCTCTTACTCCCCTGATCCTTGCAAGATTCTTCTTCCCTTTTGACCTCTTTTTCTCAATCTTGGCTACGGATCTGCGATTTGACTTCCATCTGATCTTTGAACCTTTCTTAGCATTTTTGACCTTTATCTTTACCGTCTTGCCTACAGGTATGGTCACCTTCTTTTTGCTAAGACCGGGTTTTTTAGCCGCACCGGTTGTCGGGACGTAGGAAAACGCCCCGACAACCAGTGCTAAAATACAGATATAAGTCAATGTCTTTTTCATTCTTTTCATATATGCAAACCCCTTATGAAATCAGATCAGATCATGTTACTGAAACATTGTCAAATCGATTGCATTAGCCATTGCTTCGTATCCATCATATGGATGAAGTCCGTCATCATGCGTATACTCTTCCAGAATATTTATCGGATTTTCAGGATCGGCTACAGCGCTTTCGAAATCTATTATTCCATCCAGTTCTGATTCCGGACTCCTCATCCAATCGTTGATCATCGTTCTTACCTGCTCGGATGCTTCGCTGTAATAGCTGCTTGTACCAAATGGAAGAATAGGCGCTCCGTATACCTTGATTCCGTTATCATGACAGAGCTGCACCATCTTCTCGTACTCCGGAAGAAGCTGAGCAAATTTACTTGTATCGGAAAGGGCGTTAAGATCGTTTACTCCAAACAAAATGATGCAGTATCCGACTCCATCATGCTCAAGAAGGTCTCTTGCGAATCTGTCCTTTCCGGCATCCGTAGGATACGCTCCCAACATTGAATTGGAACCTATACCCTCGTTGATTACTGATATATGCTTTGTTCCCTCATTAGCCTGAAGCCTTTTTGCAAAATAATCCACCCATCTGGTGTAGCTGTCCGGCTTCTTGCCAAGATATGATGCATCCGTTCCGTAACCATCAGTGATTGAATCTCCGAAGCATACAACTGCCTTGCTTCCCTCCGGTGACATAAGCGATACGTCTGCAAGGAAATACCATGCTGTTGTTGTTGTTGGAGATGAAAATGTCTCCGTTGAAACTTCGTTGCCTGATACCTGATATGTAGTTGCTCTGGCTCCCCTGTGACCCGTCATCTCACTTGCCGTTGTCGGTGCAGAGCCAAAATACATGGTCACGGCGATGTTCTCAAGAGCATTGACACTGAAATCCACAGGATCCGTTTCAACGACCTCTCCTGCCGGAATAACTATCTCCTCTGATCCATATGCCTTAACCACGGTGTCTGTTGAAGTATCGATTGTAGATGCATCAGCCTCTACCTGCTTCGCAAGATGCATGGAACGTATCACAACATCGCTCTTTCCGTACTGATTAGAGAGCCTGAGCTTCATCCGGTCTCCTGATGTTGTAACCCTGATGATCTGACGAACAGTCGTATCCTCAAGTGTCTGAGGCATGCTGTTCGGACTTGCGTTAAAGTTTTCCTCTGCCGTTCCCCATGTCGTAACCCATGAATACTGAACCGTAACAGGGGTAGCGGTAGGCTCGGTCGGTACAGGTGTATTATTAATTGTACCGGTCGGTGCAGGCGTTACTGTCATATTAACCACAGACTGGGTCGGACTTGCGACAGGCTCAGCCTCCTGATTCCTTACAATTACCTTGCAGGAAAGAGTCTTTTTGGTCTTTCCAAGCACGTACTTTGCAGTTATCTTCGTGGTTCCCGCCTTAATTCCCTTAACCTTGGCAAATTTCTTAGTCTTTCTGGTAATCTTTGCAATCTTTTTTGATTTGGATTTCCAGGTTACCTTTGCTTTCTTCGAAGTGTTCTTAAGCTTTACGCTAACAGTCTTGCCAACATTTACCGCAACCTTCTTCTTAGCCATCTTAGGAGCCTTTGCGGCATATGCTCCATTAGGAACAAGAAGCGACAGCATCATTGCAAAACTGATAATAAGAGCGTTCAACTTTTTGATTTTGCTTAAATGATTCTTCTCCACGTCTTCATACTTCCTCTCTTTTCAATATAATAGGTATTTATTATTCTATCATATATATTTTTATTTAACAATTATTAAATTCAAATGCATGTTTTTTTAATTAAAATGCAAGATGTCCTTGATTATTTGCAAAGTTATTGCTAATATATAGTCATAAGATTGAAATATTTACAAAGGAGCCTGCATATGAGATACGTATATTCGGAGTATGACAATCCGCTTTCCACAGACTATTATTATGAGTGCTCATATTATGTACTGGATCACTATCCTACGGTACCTGCGCACACACATAACTACTACGAGATTTACATATATCTTGCAGGATCCATCAAGATGCAGATTGAAGGGAATCTGTACGCAGTAAAAAAAGGAGATGTTGTAGTCATACCTCCTTATACTATTCACCAGCTCATTTCACACGAAAAACCCGACGTCCCGTTCTACGAAAGGATCATTATGTACGTTTCCGAGGCGTGCCTGAAATCTTTCCAGTTTAACGAATACGGACTTCTAAGCTCACTGCATCTTGCCACAGAGAACAAGAGGTATCACTTCGCCATTAACGATCACCATGAGTATGAGACCATTTACAAATGCATGCGTCAGATATACTATAACAGGGACTCTACACTTTACGGAGCACAGCTCATAAACAGAGCCAATATACTTAAGATGATGACGCTTATATGCCGTAATATACACGAAGAACTAAAGCCTCAGGGAGTACTTCACACCAATCCTCTTGTAGAGAACATACTTTCATATATAAACAGCAATTACAGCGACGATATATCCATGGACTCACTTGCAGAACATTTCTATGTTAACAAATCCACTCTTGCAAAAGAATTTAAGAACCAGACATCCCAGACCATACACAGTTATCTTATAATGAAAAGGGTAAATGTCGCCAAACAGGAGATGGCCAATGGGATTCCTCCTTCACAGGCATATCTGCTTACAGGCTTCAGGGAATATTCGACATTCTACCGGACCTTTGTGAAATTCGAGGGAATATCTCCCAAGACCTTCTATCAGAACTGTCACGTTGCAGAATAATATACACCTGATAACATACATACAAATCCGGCAGGAACGCATGACGTCCTGCCGGATAATTATCTTTACGGTTATATTTACATATCCACAACAACCTTTTCAAGTTTCCATATGTCGCGGGCATATTCTTCTATCGTTCTGTCAGATGAGAACTTGCCACATTTGGCTGTATTAAGCATTGCCATCTTCGCCCATCTGTCCGCATCACGATACGCTTCCTCAACACGCTTCTGTGCCGCCTCATACGAACGGAAATCCTTTAAGATAAAATACTGGTCTGCGCGCTCACCGCCATTACTTTCAAGTAGCGAATTATATATTTCACGGAAAAGATTCATATCCTCGTGCGAATACGTTCCGTCAATAAGCTGTGTCAGAATAGCGCGTATCTCATGGTCAGTATTATATATATCTCTTGGATTGTACTGGTTATTGTGCTCGTATGCAATTACCTCATCGGAGCTTAATCCGAATATGAATGCATTCTCCTCGCCAACCTCTTCTACAATCTCAACATTGGCTCCGTCCATGGTTCCAAGCGTTACGGCTCCGTTAAGCATGAATTTCATATTACCGGTTCCTGACGCTTCTTTACTTGCAGTCGATATCTGCTCTGACACATCGGCTGCAGCAAATATTATCTCCGCATTGGAAACCCTGTAATTCTCGATGAATACCACCTTTATCCTGCCGTCAATACTCTTATCATTATTGATAACATCAGCTACATTGTTAATAAGCTTGATTATGGCCTTTGCCCTTCTGTATCCTGCAGAAGCCTTGGCTCCAAATATAAATGTTCTCGGATACATATCCATATCAGGATTTTGCTTAAGTTTATGATAAAGATACATAATGTGAAGGATATTAAGGAACTGACGCTTATATTCATGCAGCCTCTTAACCTGCACGTCAAATATCGACCTTGGATCTACTTCAATTCCATTATGTTCTTTAATATACTTAGCAAGCCTGAGCTTATTCTGGTATTTGATATTCATGAATTCTTTCTGGCACTTCAAATCATCCACATATACAGAAAGTCCTGATATATGCGAAAGATCGGTAATCCACTCGTCGCCTATCTTGTTCGTAACCCATTCTGCAAGAAGCGGGTTGCCGTGAAGAAGGAATCTTCTCTGAGTGATACCGTTGGTTTTATTATTGAATTTTTCAGGGAACATCTCATAAAAGTCCTTAAGCTCCTGATTCTTAAGTATCTCCGTATGAAGTCTTGCAACTCCGTTCACTGAAAAGCCCGCTGCTATCGCAAGGTTTGCCATTTTCACCTGTCCGTCATATACAATTGCCATCTTGCGAACCTTATCGTAATCTCCCGGATATTTCTTCTCTATTTCAATAATAAACCTTCTGTTTATCTCCTCGGTTATCTGATATATTCTCGGAAGAAGCCTTGCAAATAATTCGAGCGGCCATTTTTCAAGCGCCTCCGACATAATCGTATGGTTGGTATATGCACAGGTCTTATTGGTAATCTCCCATGCCTCATCCCATTCAAGATCATACTCATCGAGGAGTATTCTCATAAGCTCCGGAACAGTAACCGTAGGATGGGTGTCGTTAAGCTGGAAACATACCTTCTCATGAAGTCCTCTTATATCATTATGCGTCTCCATATATTTTGCCACTGCACGCTGTATGCTTGCCGATACGAAGAAATACTGCTGCTTAAGCCTGAGTTCCTTTCCTGCATAGTGATTATCGTTAGGATAGAGCACCTCACAGATAGTTCTGGCAAGATTGGCCTGCTCGACAGCCTTATGATATTCGCCCTTATCGAACTGATCAAGGTTAAATGTATCAACAGCTTCCGCATCCCAGATCCTTAAAGTATTAACGATGTTATTATTATATCCTACAATCGGAAGATCATATGGTATGGCACGGACTGCCTGATATCCTTCCTGTACGAAACGATCTTTACCATTCTGATCTCTTCTCAGGACAACATAGCCTCCGAATTTGACAATTTCGGAATACTCTGCTCTCTTTATCTCGAACGGATTACCATTAACTAACCAGTCATCCGGCGCTTCTATCTGAAATCCATTCTCAATCTTCTGCATAAACATTCCGTATTTGTACCTTATGCCACAGCCGTATGCCGGATATCCGAGACATGACAGCGAATCGAGAAAACATGCGGCAAGCCTTCCAAGACCACCATTACCAAGGGCTGCATCCGGCTCCTCATCCTCAATGGCGTCAAGGTCAAAACCAATCTCATTAAGCGTTTCCCTGACAACCTTATCAGCCTTAAGATTAATGATTATATTGCCAAGCGCACGTCCCGTAAGAAATTCCATCGACAGATAATATACTGTCTTGGCATCCTGCTTCTCATACTGCTTATGTGTTGCAATCCATTTGTCTACAATATCATCCTTAAGCGCGTACGAAAGTGCCTGAAACATCTGCTGATTAGTAGCTTCATCCACAGATTTCCTGTACAGAATCTTCAGATAATGCTCTATCTCAGCCTTTAACTCTTCTTTACTGAATTCCTTCTTCATAATCCGCCTCCCATGAATAATTATATCCCCCCGATATAATATTATATTCGCTCAACACCTATAGAGCACTTTTCTCCATTAATGCTCCATTCCTTCACAATACCCTTTACCGACGTTATGTCTATCTTATCAGCAAGTACTTCCTTCTTTATAAAATCGGCATTTCTAAGGAGTATATCTCCTATGGTATCATTGCCGCTTTCATATACATTTATGTGGTCCATGACCTCAAATCCGGCGTCCTTACGCATATTCTGTATCTTACTTATTATTTCGCGTACGAATCCTTCCTCGATAAGCTCCGGCGTAAGGTTAGTATCAAGCACAACCGTCATTCCATTATATGAATCCGATACATAACCGTCGCTCTGTATGCTTTCGATAAGAAGATCCTCCTTATCAATCACCTCGCACACTCCGTCAATATCAACCTTAATACCTCCGGTCTCATTTATCTCCTTCATTGCGGCAACGCCGTCAATCTCGGAAAGCACGGTCTTTAACGTATTAATCTGCTTTCCGAATCTCTTTCCAAGTGTACGAAGCTGTGGCTTGAATGAATAATCGGTATATTCGCTCACATCATCCGTAAAGCATACCTCTTTTACATTAAGCTCGTCTGCGATAATGGCTGTATAGAAATCCGACAGACCCTTATCTGCCTTTATATACATTCTGCCAAGCGGCTGACGGTTCTTTGAACCTGCCGCATTACGGCATGCACGCCCAAGCACGACCGCATTGAGAACTTCCTGCATCTCCGCCTCAAGGTCCTTACATATCATGTCCTCGGAAACCTTTGGAAAATCACACAGATGCACGCTCTCAGGCTGTGTATCATCTATACTGCATACAAGATTTCTGTATATATCCTCTGTCATAAACGGTATCATAGGCGCCGCTGCCTTGCTTATAGTAACAAGCACATTATACAGCGTAAGATATGCATTGATCTTATCCTGCTCCATACCCTTTGCCCAGAATCTCTCACGGCAGCGTCTTACATACCAGTTGCTGAGTTCGTCAACAAATTCCTGCAAAGCTCTTGCCGTTTCAGGTATTCTGTAATTTGCAAGATTCTCATCAACCGCTTTAACCGTAGTATTAAGCCTTGATAATATCCATTTGTCCATAACTGCAAGACTGTTATAGTCAAGAGTATATTTGGTAGCGTCAAAATTATCAATATTTGCGTAAAGCACGAAGAATGCATAGGTATTCCATAATGTACCCATGAACTTCCTCTGTCCTTCGGTTACCGCCCTATCATGGAACTTATTAGGAAGCCATGGTGCGCTGTTCACGTAGAAATACCACCTTATGGCGTCCGCTCCATACATCTTAAGCGCCTCAAACGGATCTACCGCATTGCCTTTTGATTTGGACATCTTCTGCCCATCTTTATCGAGCACAAGACCCAGAACGATAACGTTCTTATACGGCGCCTTATCAAATATAAGCGTGGACAGTGCAAGAAGCGAATAAAACCATCCTCTTGTCTGATCGACTGCCTCACTTATAAAATCAGCCGGGAAATTTTCCTCAAACATTTCTTTATTTTCAAACGGATAATGCCACTGTGCAAACGGCATCGAACCCGAATCAAACCAGCAGTCAATAACCTCAGGAACTCTCTTCATCAATCCCCCGCATACCGGGCATTTAATCGTAACATCATCAATAAACGGACGATGAAGCTCAATCTCGTCAGGACAGTTATCCGACATCTCCTTAAGCTCTTCTATGCTTCCTATTGCATGCTTATGCCCGCATTCACACTCCCATATGTTAAGAGGAGTTCCCCAGTAGCGGTTACGGCTCACAGCCCAGTCCTGAAGATTGAGAAGCCAGTCTCCAAACCTTCCCTTACCGATACTTTCAGGAATCCAGTTAACCGTATTATTGTTCTCAATCATCCTGTCGCGAACTTCGGTCATCTTTATGAACCAGGATTCTCTCGCATAATATATAAGCGGAGTATCACATCTCCAGCAGAAAGGATAACTGTGCTCAAATTTAAGCACCTTGAATAAAAGCCCCTTCGCACCAAGCATCCTTAATATGGACTCGTCCGCCTTCTTGCAGAATACTCCGGCAAGGTCAGTCACCTCCGGCTTAAACTCTCCCTTATCATCCACAAGCTGCACAAACGGGAGATCATACTTCCTTCCGACATTGGCGTCGTCCTCACCAAAGGCCGGAGCAATATGTACTATACCGGTACCGTCCGTAAGCGTAACGTAATTATCGCATACAACGTAGTATGCCTTTTTATCCGGTTTTGCATAGTCAAATAAAGGCTCGTACTTCTTGTATTCAAGCTCCTTACCGACAAAACTGTCTGTAATCTCATATGCTCCCTCAACCACGTTAAGGAGAGCCTTTGCAATATAATAATACTCAGTCTTAACGGCGGAGTCGGCTTCTTCCTCACTTACGACATCATTCTGCTCATTAAGTCCGACCTTAATCTTTACATATTCCTCATCAGGATTAACACAGAGGGCAACATTGGAAGGAAGCGTCCACGGTGTAGTCGTCCATGCGAGAATATACTCATCCTCCGTATCCTTCACCCTGAATTTGGCGATTACAGACTTCTCCTTAACATCCTTATACCCCTGAGCCACCTCATGGCTTGAAAGAGGAGTGCCACATCTCGGACAGTAAGGTACGATCTTATATCCTTTATATAAAAGATTCTTTTCCCAAATCTTCTTTAACGCCCACCACTCAGATTCAATGAACGAGTTATGATAAGTAACGTAAGGATTATCCATATCAGCCCAAAAACCTACGGTCTCCGAGAAATCCTCCCACATCCCCTTGTACTTCCATACACTTTCCTTACATTCCTGAATAAAAGGCTCAAGACCGTATTCTTCAATCTGCTCCTTTCCATCAAGCCCAAGCTTCTTCTCCACCTCAAGCTCGACAGGCAGACCATGCGTATCCCATCCGGCCTTTCTTATAACCTTATATCCCTTCATCGTACGATATCTCGGTATCATATCCTTGATAACACGAGTCAGAACATGTCCTATATGCGGCTTACCGTTAGCCGTAGGCGGTCCATCGTAAAATGTATAGGATTCGCCATTCTCTCTGATTTTGATACTTTTTTCAAATATATCATTATCATTCCAGAATTTTAATACTTCCTTTTCTCTGTCAACAAACTTTAGATCTGTAGATACCTTCTTATACATATAAGACATCCTCCTACTTTGATAGAAAATAACATTGAAATAATATTATATAATTGGAAAGTTGTCAATAACTCTTGTGTTGACAATCCCTGTGAAATTAGGTACATTATTCTATAAAACTGCATTAAAGGAGACTTATATCCAATGAATAATGAAAACCTCACACTACTAACCGATTTCTATGAATTGACAATGATGCAGGGTTATTTTAAGAACAAGACCAATCCCACCGTTGTTTTCGACATGTTTTACCGTGTTAATCCCAATAATGGCGGGTATGCTATCTGTTGCGGTCTGGAACAGCTTATAGATTATATTAAGGATCTTCACTTCAGTTACGAAGATATAGAATATCTGAGGGAACTGAAAGTATTTGACGAGGATTTTCTTGACTATCTTGCAGGATTCCATTTCACGGGAGACATATATGCAATACCTGAGGGCAGTATTGTATTTCCTATGGAGCCTCTGGTAAAGGTAATTGCACCCATCATGGAAGCCCAGCTTGTGGAGACAGCCATACTGTGTATAATCAACCACCAGAGCCTTATAGCAACAAAAGCTGCCAGAGTTTGCTATGCAGCACAGGGCGATCCTGTAATGGAATTTGGTTTAAGGCGCGCTCAGGGACCCGATGCCGCAACACTTGGAGCAAGGGCTGCCGTTATAGCCGGCTGTGTCGGCACAAGCAATGTCCTCTGTGCCAAAAAATTCGGTCTTCCGGCGCTCGGAACCCATGCACACAGCTGGATTATGAGTTTCCCTGATGAGCTTACCGCTTTTTATAAATATGCGGAGCTTTATCCTGACAATACAACACTGCTTGTAGATACTTATGACACCATCCGCTCCGGAGTACCTAATGCAATCAGGGTATTTACAAAACTCAGGGAAGCCGGACGCATGCCAAAGATGTATGGAATCAGACTTGACAGCGGTGATTTGTCATATATTTCAAAGAAAGCGCGAAAGATGCTTGATGACGCAGGCTTTACCGACGCCGTTATCTGTGCCTCCAGCGATCTTGACGAATATCTGATAGAATCCCTTAAGGCACAGGGCGCTGCAATAGGCTCGTGGGGTGTCGGAACCAATCTCATTACATCAAAGGATCACCCTGCATTTGGAGGAGTGTATAAGCTTGCCGCCATAAGGGATAATGACACATTCATCCCGAGGATCAAGCTTTCCGAAAACCAGTGGAAGATTACCAATCCGGGCAATAAAACAGTGTACAGGGTCTATGATAAGGCAAGCGGCAAGATTCATGCCGACCTTATATGTCTTGCGGACGAAGTATTTGATGAAAATGAGCCGTTACTCCTGTTTGACCCTGTAAATACATGGAAGAAACTTATTCTGCAGCCGGGAACATATACGATGCGCAGGATGCTTGTACCTATATTCCAGGGAGGTACCTGCGTGTATGATTCACCCGACGTTATGGATATACGCAAGTACTGCGCCGAGGAGCAGGCTACGTTATGGGACGAAACCAAGAGATTTGTCAATCCGCATAATGTATATGTGGATCTTTCTCAGAAATTGTGGAATATTAAGAACGAGCTCCTAAGCTCATACAGCTCGTCCAAGGCTCACAGGGGAGATATTGATGCTTAAAAAAATATGGCAGAGGTACTGGCACATAATATTTGTGCTCTATATACCGATATACATTACTTGTTTTGTTTCATTGGAAAACAGACCCGTCGATCTGGGCGTAAATATCCATGTTGCGCTTGACGACTATATACCGTTTTGCAAATATTTTATAATTCCATATATGCTGTGGTTCCTGTATATCGCATCAACCATTATATTCTTTTTCTTTTATGACAGGATTGAGCTTATAAAATATGCGGTATTTCTGATAACCGGAATGTCCATATGTCTGGTAATATACTATTTTTGGCCATCGTATCAGACGCTCAGACCACAGCTTAACGGCACGGATATATTTACCGATATAATTAATTTTATATACACTGCGGATTCTCCTTCCAATATATGTCCGAGTATACATGTATTGAATTCGATTGCCGCTCATATCGCAGTATCAAAAAGCAGGTTTTTTAATAACAAAAAAATACTGAAGACCGGCTCTTTCGTACTCATGGTACTTATATGCCTTTCAACAGTATTTTTAAAACAGCACTCCGCCTTAGACGGAATGTATGCGATAATTCTTGCAGCCATACTGTATATACCGATATACAGCAGGATAAATGTATTTAAGAAAATCCGATAAACCGCCTTGAAAGCGCATAACCGCAGACTATGACCTTCCGTCCGGCTGCGCTTTTCATCTGCATGGGCCTGCCAAGCAGACAATGGTTTACCATATCCGCCATCTCCGGGTTGGCATCCCTTAGATAATTCCAGAGCATCTCACGTTTTCTAAGGCTCTCTTCAGTGTTCTCCTTCACAAGAAATGCCGAGCTTATGGTCATCATCATCGTAAGGTACTTGGTCATATATTTTCTTAATTTTTCTTCCTTAATCAATGTAAGATCATGTGCATCAATCATTATCCTCGTAACGAGAAGCTGCTGGTCAATGCGCCTCATCATAATCTCCTCATTGACGGACTGGTCAGCTCTTCCGATATAATATCTGTACAGATCAACATCCATATAATACATTTTCTTCACATAAGGAAGCGGCTGGTATACGAATACATTATCCACATAAAATGTATGAAGCGGAAGCTTAAGATTACACTCCCGCAAAAGTTCGGTTCTGTATATCACGGAATGCATAAGAATATTCTGGCTCACCTTAAAACGCTTCAGATCCGACCACTCAAATACCCTCTCAACAGGCATTGCGCTGCGGTAATTGATAACCTTCTCTTTTCCGGTATTCTGATTCTCATACACATAATTGGCAATATACATATCAATATCCTCTCCGGAGAGAATATTGCGTTTTATAACCTGCATAATATGTTTAAGCGAATCCTCGTCAAACCAGTCGTCACTGTCAAGAACCTTATAATACAATCCCTGCGCATGCCTAAGCCCCGTATTAACAGCGCTTCCATGCCCTCCGTTCTCCTTTGATATGCACCTTACTATATCCGGATATCTGTTCTCATATTCCTCGCCGATTTTCTTCGTATCATCTACGGAGCCGTCGTCTACAACAATGATCTCTACCTCGTCCCCCGCCTTTAAAACGGATTCTATCGCATGACCCATGTATTCGGCTGAATTATAACATGGAATCGCCACGGTAAGTATTTTCATAAATATCATCCCTCTTTCAGGTACTGTGTTCATACTACCATATCATTCTTGATGAGGCAACCAAATCTTACATGTAAAATTCATCCTCTGGATATTCAGCTATATCAAATTCAAACGTAAATGTGCTTCCCTCTCCCGGTTCGCTTTCAACTTCTATGCTTCCGCCATGCTTTAACGCAATCTGTCGTGCTATCATAAGCCCGAGTCCCGAACCCTTCTCATTCATTCGAAGCTTCGAGCGGTAGAACTTGTCAAATATATTCGGAAGCATATCCTTGTCTATTCCGACTCCGTAATCCCGTATGCTTATGTGCATTCTGTCGGCATTGGATATGCTTATCTCAACCTTTCCACCCTCGTCAGAGAACTTTATCGCATTATCCAGTATTATCATAAACATCTGTTTTAGCCTGTCGTAATCTCCAAGCATAAAATGATACGGGTCGTCGTTACTAAGCTTTATCTCTATATTTTTTTCCCTGCACAGTACGCGCGCGCTTCTTATAACGTTCTCAAGTATCTGCACAACGCTTACAGGTTCCTTATCTATCTCAAAATCCGGATTCTGCATCTTTGACAGCGTAAGGAGATCTCCTACGAGTCTTTCCATTGCAGAACATTCCACAAGCATCCTCTGAAGCGAGTAGGATATTTTTTCTTTATCCGTAACATATCCGTCCGCCAGAGACTCCGCATATCCGCGCATAACCGTTATGGGCGTCCTAAGCTCATGTGACACATTTGCAAAAAAATCCATTCTGCCACGTTCTATCCTGTCACGTACGCGTTCATTTTCAGTAAGCTTATCTGACAGAATGTCCATGGTATCCTTAAGTTCCCTCAGCTCGCCACCCGTCTTGATTTCTGCTTTTATGGAATATTCTCCGTTGGCAAGACGGTTAGCCGCCTCCCTTATCTTCGTTATGGGGTAGGATATCCTTCTTGCAAAAAATAAGGCTATAAGAAATGATACGACCCATGCAATAAACAGACTCATTATAATTATGCTCTTGCACCTGTTGATTACACTTATACGGCTTTCCGCTATTCCGTTTAAGAGGACAACCCCAACCACACGGCCTCCCCCATCGTGCACCGGCGCGGCCGCATATATCAGATCCGTTCCGTATATTTCGTCAAAATCCTGATTTATGGCTGAGTCATTCTCGTTAAATACATGTTTTACGACTTTTTTCATTCCCTTTGAAAGCTGCTTGTATTTGACCGAAACATTGGTAAATCTTTTCTTAAGCCGGTTATCCGACTTGTAATTCGGAAGAATCCATACGTCAACCATCTGGCTCTCAAGCATCGAGGCTGCGGCATCCATGTAATTAACAAATTCCGATGGTTCATCATTTATCGCATAATCCTCGACGTTATAAGCTATTTCCTCCGCCTCCATAACAAGCTGTTCCTCATAATCATTTATAACGCTTTCGGAGTAGATTTCCATAAACACCACGCCTACAAGCAGCAGAAGCACGGAAAATGCCATACCAAATATCAACAACACTCTGAAATATATAGTATTGTAAAAACGGATGTTTTTCTTCAATTCTTCTCCTGCTCCTCTATTTCAAACTTATAACCCAGACCCCATATGGTCTTTATACGCCACTCCGGGTGCGGAACCTTATCGAGTTTTGCACGAAGCCTCTTTATATGCGAATCCACGGTACGACTGTCGCCGAAATAATCAATTCCCCACAGGCTGTCCAGCAGATTGTCCCTTGTAAATACCTTGTTTGGATTACCTGCAAGAACCCACATGGTCTCTATCTCCTTTTTGGTAAGGGGCACATTGACCCCTGCAATATGAAGCGTATACTCCTCAATATTAATCGTTACGGTGCTGATGCTTAAGACGCTCTTTGAGTCTCCCGTATCCTGTCTGCTCATTCTTCTTAGTATCGCGCGTATTCTTGCCATCACCTCGCTGGGACTAAACGGCTTTACTATATAATCATCGGCTCCTATATCAAGACCCATGATACGCTCAAAATCCTCTCCTCGTGCGGTGATTATGATTACCGGAACATCGGACTCCTCCCTTATCTCCCGGCACACCTGATATCCATCCTTTTTCGGCATCATCACATCCAGAAGCACAAGAACCGGATTATATCTTTTAAACATCTGTATAGCTTCGGCGCCATCCCTTGCGACGATGGGCTCAAAGCCCTCATTTTCCACATATGTCGATAGAATGTCCGTAATATCCTGATTATCATCCGCAATCAATATATACTGCATACCTGTCCTCCTTTATAATCCGTACGTTTAATACATATATTATATAACATATCCCATTAAAATAAAATGCCGTATATTTATGTCAAGAAAATCGAAAAACTATGACATTATTCTGACAAACAAAATTATTATTTTGTTATTAACACTAAACAAGGAGACTATAGTATGAACCGCAGACGCATTATATTTTTTTCAATTATTATATCGCTGTGTATGGTTTTTAGCAGCACATCCTATGCAGCAGTATCAAGAAGTCCGCGTCTTAGCGTAAAAACTCTCCACATCGAAAAAGACAGGACATATAAGTTGCATATATATAATACCAGACCGGAATACACGACCGAGTTTACTACAAGCAACTCAGACGTAGTCATGGTCAGGAAAAATAAAGTTAAAAGTTGCAGACTAAAGGCCTGTTCTATTGGAAGTGCAACCGTTACGGCAAAGGTCTTTGATGGCGAAGGCAATGAGATAACAGCCTTAAAATGCCGGGTTGTCGTATCGCCGCCTGCATTAAGCGTAAAGTTTACCAAGAAAAAGGTTAAGCTTACTGTGGGGCGCTCGCGTATTATAAAAGCGGTGGTAAAACCTAATATATCTTATGAGCAGCCCAAATACACATCTGACGACACAAGTATTGTCACGATAAGCAGCACAGGCGTTGTAACCGCAGTATCGAAGGGGCAGACCACGATCCGCGCAACCATATCGAACGGAACCACAGCCTCGTGCGTTATAAATGTAGTCGATAAAAAATCTCCGGCTACTCCATCTTTAAGCCCTCAACCGTCAGATGGATATAATTTTTCAGAAAGCGAAACGTACAAACCATCTCCAAAGACGACCGGCGTGCCATCTTATACATATAGCGCAAAACGCGCAGCCGAATAAGGCGGAGGAGTTATAAAAAAACGTCATAACGGAAAAGGAATCTGTCGCCTGACGAATAACAATTCGTTAGGCGGCAGATTCCTTTTTTATTGTTTTTTGGCGAAACTTGCGACGACTTATGCTTGAATTACAGGTATATGATTATTAAACTAATAGCAGTTATATTAAAAAATACGAGGTGATATTCATGCTTAAAGTATACATATGTCCCGTCTGCGGCGCATACCGTTTTGTTACAAGCTATAATTACACCTGCTACAAATGCGGTTGCAATATGTCTCTTGCCGATATAGAATATAAGCATTATATAGAGCTTTCGTCCGATGAGAGACAGGAAATCACAAAGAAATATGCAGGTGAGCGATATGAATAAAACATACGAAATAGAAAAAAAATATCTTGTAAGGGAGCTTCCCAAGGAGCTTGACTCATATCCGCATTATGATATCGAACAGGGATATCTATGCACCAATCCCGTTATAAGAGTGCGAAAAACCGATACCGACTACATACTTACATACAAATCCTCCGGACTGATGATGCGCGAGGAATACGAGCATCCCCTGACCTGCGACGGGTATGATCATCTGATAAAGAAAGCGGACGGAACCGTAATATCCAAGACCCGCTACCTTATCAGGGAAAATAGCGGATACCTGATAGAACTTGACATTTTTCATAAGGATCTTACCGGAATTGTTCTTGCGGAGGTAGAATTTACCTCGATCGATCACGCAAAAGAATACATCCCTCCTGCATGGTTTGCCGAAGAGGTTACAGACAATATCTGCTTTCACAACAGCAGGATAAGCCGCATGAAAGCAGATGAACGTCTCGCATTTATCAATAAATACGCAATTAACTGACCCATATTGAAAACGGCGGGGCAACAAGCCTTTCGCCGTTATATAACGGCGGTTTGCACGGATCATTAAACCATGCATATCTTAAGGCGTCAATGCGCCGTATATCAGGGTTATATGATATTTCCATTGTATCTTCTGATATTATCTTAAAACCAAGCGCCCTAACCCATTCAATATTATCACTGTATATATCGTCGGCTTCAAGGCCTTCCCTTACAGTTCCCAGCTCAAAATAATCAAAGTTATCATTTACGGCAGTAAGCCCACCCCTGCAATGCAAAAAATTTACTCTTATAACAGATTTATCCTTGTCCGATACCGCCTTTGTAATCTGCGGACCACTATATTCTACATCCCTGCCGTATATCATAGAAAGCGCCGCAAGGGCAAGCCTTTTTCCCACTGCCTCTTTGTTCTGGGGATGCAGATCATTGCTCTCGCCCACATCAATCGTGGCTGCCATTGCCGTATTGTCAATATCAAGCACACGTCTTTGCTCTTCCCTTATCAATGCCCAGTTATCACTCATTTTTAATGCAGCAGGATCATCAAACTGTGGAAGCTGTACATATAAAAATGGCAGATTATCTGAAAACATTCCCCGCCAGCATTTAATAAGGTCCGTCATAAGCTCCTTATAATTAAATGGATTGCCGGCATTAGATTCGGCCTGATACCAGATTCCTCCCTTAAAAGTGTATTTTGACAGAGGATACTCCATTCCGTTATATATGGCAGCAGGCTTGTACTGGAAGAATGTCATGAGCGGAAGCGTCCTCATAGATGCTCCTTTAATATATTTCCATTCTCCGGACAGATTAAGTTCCCAGCGTCCGCGGGAAGGCATGGCGTCCTCAGGATTTGACGCCTGACCCATATATGATCCCTCATATATATATTCCCTGCCCTGAAGGCAGTATTTCTTACCACGCACGAAGCCTCCGGTTCCCCTGTTTATGATAAGCTGCACGGCAATCACATTTCTTCCGTGCTTTAATATGCCGTCTTTGACAGGATACCTTCTCGGAGGATAACAATAATCCACACTTCCGCACAAAATCCCGTTCAGATACGTTTTGTCAGCATCCACCATGGCTCCAAGCCTTAGCATAACCCCGGACAGATCATAATCCTCAGGAATATAAAACTCCTTTCTAAGCCATATCGAGCCATGATAATCCTCAAGCTCCGTACCATAAAACATCCCCGGAACACTTATGACATTCCAGCCTGAATCATCACACTCCTCATCCGCATATACTGCCCTGCCATCTATAATTCCTGTATCTTTCTCATAGAGCTCTGTATACCATTCGGAAAGGTCCTTTGCATCATATTCCTTTATTCCGTTTATGTAGTTATCATCCTTAAGCCGCCTAATCTCCTCATCATACACCTTATATCCGGCGAGCACCTCCTCCGGAAGATGCGCCTCAATAGGCGTACCTCCAATGGCAGTATTTATAAGACCTATCGGGGTACTCTCACTCAAATATATATTTTCGGCAAAATTAAATCCTGTGGCGCTCATCATTAGCAGGTCATCATTATCCGACGCCCTAAGCCATCTGCCCGCCTCATACTGTAACTTACGCTCCTTAAAACTTATCTGTTCCGGAACGCGAAACTCCCTTATCTGCGGATAATTGATACTATCAAGTCTCGGACCGATAAGGTCTATTGTTCTCTGAATCGGAAGCTCCATATTAGACTGACCGCTTATTATATAAACGTCGCCAATGAGTATATCATTTATTATAAGTTCATCATCACCGGAACTTATGGTCATACAATACGGACCACCTGCGCTGCCCGTCCTGATTTCAAACACAAACTCTCCATTATCCTCTGTAATAGTTCTGTATTTTTTTTCACAAAATTCCATATCAAGCGGAGTTCTAGACTCCGAAAATCCCCATATTCTTACGTTACTTTCCCTCTGGATAACCATTCCGTCCTGAAAGCACCTAAACATCTCAAATCCCGCCATTACATACTCTCCTGATATTCATCCAAATTTCGTTAAATAATATAGCATAAATACATCTGCACTACAACACGCATCCGGTTTGTTTATACATTTTACCCAATATATCTTATTATTCTGTATATTTTGTCAAAAAGTCCGTATGTGAGTACAATATACTTGAATATGGTATTTTCACAAATACAATTTAATAGTATTATTTTATTACATATTAAGAAGGCGGGGAAAAATGAAAGACAACGTAAACAGAAGTAATCTTGGTATCAATCTAAAACTATTTCGTGAAAAGAAAGGTTTTTCGGCAAGGCAGCTAAGTAATGCTACCGGCATATCGGAATCTCACATTAAAAATCTGGAGAGCGCAAGTGCTAACCCAAGTGTTAATGCACTAATTAATATTGCCAATAATCTGGATGTTTCCTTAGATTATCTGCTTAAGGATTCTCTTACATCCCATCTTAGAATGGCTTCTTACACGGATAATATTATAAAATCCTTAGAAGATTGCAGTGAACACGAACTCATACTCATTAACGAAGTAATCATTGCATTGAAGAATTTTACGAGAAGATGATATACCTTCATGCCAACAGAAGTCTGCCAAAACTGCAGACTCTCTGATTTAACTACATAGTACTGCGAACACGGGATTAACATACTCAGGAATGCGTTCAATCGATACTGTCACATTATAATCTACCCATCCTTTATATTGTCAGCATCCATTATCCACTTCTACATTTCTTTACCTGTATCGATTGAAATCATTCCCGGATGAATTTGTTGTCTCCCTTTAGCGCAAGCGCCTTACAGCGCGGTATATCACTATCATATGGCACACATACGATAAGCCCTCTTGGGCATATGTGTGCGCAGCTTGCACAGCCGGTGCATTTGTCCTTATCTATTACGGCTGTATTATTTGTAATGTGTATGGCATCATGTTTGCACACCCTAACGCATGAGGCGTATCCCATACATCCGTGTATACATGCACCCGGACCCTCAGGGATAGTCTCGGCAGCAAGTACGCAGTCCCGTACTCCCGTATAATTATATCGTAGCCTTGCAGACGCTGCACATGAACTCTTACAAAGCACTGTATATACACTTTTTTTTCGTGCCTTAATATCTTTTCCGGTTATCTTACTTATATTATCTAACTGAAGAGAACTTATTCCACCACTGCATCTGTCCGCAGTAACGACACCTGCCGCTACTGCCGCCGCAAACGCATCGCATCCCGCATATCCGCATCCGCCGCAATTATTCCCCGGCAGATTTTCTCTGATTGCCACGGTTTCTTCATCTGTTTCATCCGGAAAAAATTTCTTAAATATTCCCGGAAGCATTCCTGCAACAAAACCCAGAGACGCGGCCAAAAGTGCCGCCAATATAACCCCCATCATATATCAAAGCCCCGAAAAACCATAGAATGCAATTGACATGAGTCCCGCTGTTATAAGCGTTATCGGAGTTTTCGCAAACGCCCTTGGTATGCGATTATTATACTGCATCTTCGTCCTTATTCCCGCCATTATGACTATCGCTATAAAAAATCCCGCCGAAACTCCAAATCCGTATATGATACACTCTAAAAAACCATATCCCGCTCCGGTGCTCTTAATTGCAGTACCAAGCACCGCACAGTTAGTAGTTATAAGCGGAAGGTATACCCCCAGAGCATCATAGAGCTTTTTTGCCCTGTTTTTAATTATTATCTCCATGACCTGGACCAGTGTTGCGATAATAAGGATATAAAATAATGTCTGCATATATTCTATTTCTATAAAAGAAAGCAGTCTGCCGACAGGATATGTAACCGCATTGGATACCACGATTACGAACATAACGGCACCTCCCATACCGGCCGCAGACCGGATGCTATCAGACACGCCAAGGAACGGACATAACCCCAGAAACTGAGACAGGATGACATTCCCGGCAAATACCGCCGATACAAGCAGCAAGAACATTTCATACACGCCCTAACATCTCCTTTTACATTTATTACAATCCATATTGCAGCTCATTTCCTTCCCGCCCGGCCTGTGAATGATGAAATGATTTCGCAGCGCCGAGATAAAAGCAAGTACAAAAAAGGCGCCCGGTGCCATAACCACTATGGATATGGGCGCCAGATGCCCTTTAAATATATTTTGATTAATATCATATCCAAATATCGAAGCATTACCGATAAGTTCACGTATTGCGCCTATTAAGGTAAGCGACACCGTAAAACCAAGACCCATTCCGCATCCGTCTGCCATGGAAAGCATAACGCCATGCCTGTAGGCATATGCCTCCGCCCTGCCAAGGATAATACAGTTTACGACGATAAGCGGAATGTACACTCCAAGCGCATCATACAGGTCCGAAAGATGAGCTCTTATAATAAGTTCCATAATGCTTACCGTCCCCGCAATTATGACTATAAATGCCGGTATCCTTATGGTGTCCGGAATTATCTTTCTCACAGCCGAGATAAGCCCTCCCGATATAATGAGCACCACCATCGTTGATATTCCCATCCCGAACCCGCTTCGAGCAGATGTGGTTACCGCAAGCGTCGGACACATTCCAAGCATCAGTACAAATGTAGGATTCTCCTTTATCATACCGTTAACTATACGCCCGGCATACCGATTCATTAATTACCTCCATGATTATATCATTTATATGCTTCATAAAATCCAATGCAGGCATTAACGGCTCTTACCACCCCTTCTGTAGTAATGGTTGCCCCCGAGAGAGCGTCAATATCCCCTGCATCCACATCTATCGGACCGGATTGACCCTTAAACTGATTTTTAAACTCCTCATCCGTACAATTTGCGCCAAGACCCGCCGTTTCATTCATGGACACTACATCCATCCCCGTCACTGCGCCATCCGTATTTATCCCTACAGAAAGCGTTATGATATCGGAGTATCCTTTTGACCTTACGATAAATGCATATCCGATAAGCGTTCCGCTGTTATCATAAGCGCCGGTCATGTCATTTATCATGGTCGCATACTCATCTTCTATCGTTTCATTGTATGCCGCAAGCCTTTCGTCATATTCCTCATTTTCCCGAAAACTTACTTCCTCATAATCTGAAAATACGCTTTGATATCCTGCAAGTCTTGCCGCCTCAGATGCATTATCTATAGGCGTCTTTGTCTTAAGAAATACGCCTCCCAGCACAAGGGCGAACACGGCCGCAACCGCAAGAAGTATAAGTCCGTCTCTTAAGTAACTGTCACCTTTTCTCTTTATACGTTTCCTCGCCATCTGAATTTCTCCTCTCCGAAGGGTTTTCTCACTGTACATTTCTCTATAAGAGGCACAATCATGTTAGAACAGATTATCGCATAAGATACTCCCTCAGGCAAGCCCCCAAACTGTCTGAATACCCATGTAAGTGCTCCCGCGGTAATTCCGTATACTATGCGGCCGGCTCCGGTAACAGGAGACGTAACATAATCCGTCGCCATAAAAAATGCCCCGAAAATAAGGCCTCCGCCATATATATTTGCCTGAATACAGTATAGCGCATTCTCTTCATCTGATACAGCTAAATATATAGCCAATAAAATGGTAAATGACATTATATAGGAAATCGGTATCCTTATATCGATTATTTTTTTCGCCGTTAGATATATTATTCCCACTCCCAGCGCCGGAACGGAAGTCTCCCCTATGCAACCTCCTCCCCACCCAAAGAACATCTCCGCAAGGGACGGATACTCATCTGTCGCAATCCTTGCAAGTGGAGTCGCACCAGATATTCCATCCGGGAAAAAAGCTGTCATTTCACGCGAAAATGATATTAGGAGAAAGCACCTTGCAGCAAGTGCGGGATTCATAAAATTATGTCCCAGTCCTCCAAAAAGCTGCTTTACGATTACAATCGCAAATACCGCTCCGACAACCGGGACATAAAGCGCCACATACGGAGGCATGTTAAGCGCAAGCATAAGTCCTGTCACAACCGCACTCATATCATATACGCCCACACCCTGCATATGCCCTACGATGCGAAGAAAAATATATTCGGCCGCTACACACGAAGCAACCGATATCGCAACAATACAGGCGGCATACACGCCGTTAATATATACGCCAAATAAAACTGCCGGAATAAGGGATATGCACACATCAGTCATTATATCCCGTGTGCATATATTGCTTTTTATATGCGGAGACGCTGATATATAAAACATATCCTATGCCCCCTTACTACGCACCATTTTTTTTGCCGCTGCAAACATCTGTGTAAGACTTCTCTTTGCCGGGCATATGTATGTGCAGCTTCCACATTCGCAACAGCTCATGCCTCCGGCTTTTCTAAACTGCTCCCATTGATAATTGCCGGCATATTCCGCAAGAATCTGTGGCACAAGCCTGCCGGGACATACATCCCCACATCTGCCGCACCTTATGCACACCGCTTCCGGTAACATATATGCGCTGCGCTCATCCATGCATATAACCGCCGATACAATCTTGGTAACCGGAATATCATACGAATACACGGCTTTCCCCATCATGGGTCCTCCGAGAACAATTTTTGCGATATCATTCTGATTTGCGCGGGCGGCCCGAATAAGTGTTCCTATATCAGTTCCAAGCCTTACAAGGTAATTATGCGGTTTGGCAACGGCGCCGCCTGTTACAGTCACTATTCTACGTATCAACGGCTCTCCCTTTATGACTGCATCATATATTGCCGCAACCGTGGCAACATTGCATACAATACATCCCTCTTCTGCCGGCAGTCTTCCCATCGCCAGCCTTTTATTCGTTACGGCATGTACAAGCAGTCTTTCCGCTCCTTTGGGATACCCGCTTTTAATAACCTTAACCGCAATATTATCATAATCCTTTATGTTTTCCGCAATAATTTTTGCAGCGTCCGCTTTATTATCCTCGATTACCACGGTTGCCCTGGCATTACGAAACAGCTTCAGAAGCATCCTTATACCGCCTGCCAGCCTGCGTGGTTCCCATAACATAAGCCTGTAATCTGCCGTAACATACGGTTCGCATTCCGCACCGTTTATAATTACATGCCTTATGGCATCCCTGTCCGCAGATAACTTAATATGCGTAGGAAAACCTGCTCCTCCCATTCCTACGATTCCGGCATCATATACAGCATGTATTATATTCTCAGAAGACATCCTGTCCGAATTGGTACACAGCCATCCACTCTCCCGCCCGGAAAATCTACGATATCTGCCGTCATTTTTTACAATGATGGAAGTCTCCCTTCTTCCTTCTGCCGTAAGCATGGGTTTAATGTCCGATACAGTACCCGAAACGGATGCATGGATATTAGCTGATATATATGATATGTCTCCCTTGGCAAGAAGCTGTCCGCAATATACGTACTCACCCGTACTTACTATGACCTTAGCCTCCCTGCCCATATGCTGTTTTATCGGATACGTAAGATATTCGCCGGATTCTACGGTCTCAAGCTCGGGACAGACTTCCCTTTTAGAATAAATCTTCACGAAAAATGTGACCGTTCTCTGAGATATTTATCCTTTGTCGCCATTCCACCCCTGATATGTCTTTCTGATTTGTTAATGTCCAAAACCTGCCTTGCTCTGGCGGCAAGCGACGGATTGATCATAAGAAGTCGTTCTGTTACATCCTTATGTACGGTTGATTTGGAAATTCCGAATTTTTTGGCAGTCTGCCTTACTGTTGCGTTAGATTCGATAATGTAGTTCGCAATTGCAATTGCCCGCTCTTCTATATACTCCTTCACTCAAAAACCTCTTGATATCATACATTCTTTACATTGTATGATTGGGATGTGCACATTATGCAGGCAAATGCGCTATGGGCAGTACAAAAGTAAAACAGCTGCCCTCCTCAAAAGTACTCTCACAGCTGATTTTGCCTCCGTGCTGTTCTATGATTCCTTTTGCTATGGACAGACCAAGCCCGCTGCCATCATCGGGTGTACGAACCCTGCATGCGCGATACGACCTGTCAAATATATACGGCATATCCTCCTTCGATATCCCTTCACCATTGTCCCTGACGTATATCTGTACCTCAGAATCCACCCTTCGGGCGCCAAGTACTATTCGCACTTCTTCTTTAGAGTATTTTAGCGCATTGGAAAACAGATTGTCTAACACCCTGTTTACGGCGTTTATATCAATTTCAATCATATATGGAAAATCTTCCGGAATCTCGCTATACAACTCACATTGACCGTATTTGGGATCTGCCACGCACGAATAATAATATTCCTCCAAAAACAGTCCGCACTCCACATGTTTTTTTTTAAGATTCAGTGATTTGCTGTCGAGTTTTGTAAGCAGGAACAAATCGTCCAATATGGCCTTTTGCATATTGATCTTTCGTTCCATAAGATTAAGAAGGTCGTCATACTGCTTTTCATCAAGACTGCTTTTGGATTTTAGCAGTTCTATAGAACCGGCAAGCACCGCCATCGACGAGCGCAGGTCATGCGAAAGATTCGCTATAAGCTCGGTACGCGCCTTTTCCTCAGCCGCAAGACGCATATTGGCATTTAGCAGCTCCCATTCCAGCTGTTCCTTTGAAACCTCAGGCTTATTATATCTCTTTTTCTGCATCAGTAAATTACCATGTTATCCCCTAAAGCAATAACCCTTTCCCCAAACAGTTTCAATCATATCCTCAAGTCCGACATATCCCTCAAGCCTCTTTCTCAGTCTGCTTACGCTGACCATGACATTCTTTCTGTCAGAATCCAGGTATGTACCCATTATCTCTTTTCCTATCTGCTCAAATGTCACGACCTCGCCATTATGCTTTGCCAGAAATACAAGCACGTCAAACTCACGGTTTGACAATGCAATTTCCTCATCTCCGTACAATGCCCTGTGTTCTATCAGTTCTATTTTAAGCGGTGGAAACAAAAGAATTCCGGCTTTCTTCTCCAGCCTCATCTGTCTGCGTATATTGATGTCTATTCTGAGGGCAAGTTCATTAAGGCTGCAAGGTTTTGCAATATAATCGTCCGCCCCTATCGAAAGCCCTCTTATACGGTCGGCTTCATCCGTTCTCCCCGACAGATACAGAATCGGAGCCGCACTGACGCTGCGGATAAGCCCAAATCCGTCAAATCCGTCTGTATCAGGCATCATTACATCCATTACGATACAGTCCGGGCTGACCTTTTTAATACTTTCTATGGCATCCTTTATGCAGCATGCCATATGTACCTCATATCCCCGGTTTTTAAGAAACTCACCATTGATACTAAGAACAGCCTTATCGTCATCAATCAAAAGAACCCTGTGCACGGCATTCACTCCTCCATAACACCCTTTTTTGCTATATCCCTTAAAAATTCCTCTATATCCTCTTTAGCCTGTCCTGCATCCACATCATATTCTTCCTGCAACCTGTCAACCAGCACATCCAGTGTAATTTCGCCCTTTAAATGCTTCCAGATAAATGCACCCGTTTCATTCAGCGAAAACAGAGCCTTATAGGGCTCCTCCGATTTGTCAACAACAACATTAATTCCCGAAAAGCTATGTACGTCGTAATTATCTCTGATTCTTATCAATCATGGTTCCCTCCCATACAGTATGCCGGATTGCGTTTATGTATTGAGCTCTTTTTTCACGCTTTCGTCCCACCTCAGCACCTTTATATTAAATACTGTTGCAATTATACTGAAAAACATACGTATCATGTATATGACCGGCTTAAGTCCTGAATGCATGCTCTCACCGGTGGTCCTTATATGCATGACCGCCGGAACTTCCTTTACCCTAAAGCCTAAGAGAATCATCTGAATGATCATATTGGCATCCGGATACCTGTCGTCAAAATGGCTGAATTTTGAATAAAATAATGCCGCACGCCAGCTAAGACCCTGAAGACCGGTCGTCGGATCCATTATCGTCTGCCCGGTCGATATCCTGATCATCCTTCGAAACAAATGGAACGCAATATTCTTGGCCGCAGACACGGGAAAAAGAGTACTTCTCTCCACAAACCTTGAACCAAGCACGATATCCGGAACATTACCATCCGCATCAGGTGTGGTAAGCTCCTTATATATAACCGGAATGTTAGACACATCATGCTGCCCGTCCGCATCCATCTGAATGATATACTTATAATGTCTTCTTATGGCATACTTATATCCCAATCGCAGACCTCCACCATATCCAAGATTGAAAACATGTGTTACAAGCGCGTGATGATGCTTCTTGACAATCATGTTGGTCCTGTCCGACGAATGGTCATTCATTACAAGGACGTCTGAAAAATCCGCAATCTCAGGTTTCTCAAGCTGCTCAAGCACAGCCTCTATGTTTCCTTCCTCATTATATGCCGGAATGATAATCAAAACATCTTTTTTCATTTGTTATCCATTATATCCTTTCCCGTAACGGAATTCAGTGTCCTAAGAATCCTCTCCGCCTCACAGTTCAGAAGTGAAACCTGCATCGCAAGCTCCTGATTCTTAGCAACAAGATCCGAAACGATCAGACTCGTGCCAAATAATATCCATATAAAAATAAGTACCAGAACAACTAAAATAATCTCTACGTCAGGCGGAAAACACCTGCTCCATCCTCCAAGCCCCGGAACAAGACCGATTAAAATCACTGCCGCAAACAATACAGCCCACACAAATGCAAGTCTTTCTATGATTCTTTTTTTACAATAAAGCAAAAAATCCAACAATAACATGACTATACCGATTGCTGAAACTGCTAACCTTAATATAAGCGCATAATCCATGATAAGCCCCCATCTTTTTCTCAGTATATTATTACGATACCACACACATCTTTTTCTTTCAATATATTTTACCCAAAAACATCCTATCATTTATGTTATAATTGGCAAATCTTATCGGCTGTCCGCCTTCCTTTAAAGCCATACTAATATATACGTTATAAGCTTTTGACGATTCCAAATACCCGGATATATCTATCTTCAGACGCTTTTTTTCATGACTTTTAATATTTCTTATATCATAATCAAAAATTACCCTTATTGTATCACATGTATCTGAGTCAAGACAAACGGCACACTCCGCCTCCTTATACATGGACGCAAACCCCACATTCTCAATATCTACACATAATATGCATTTCCTTGTAAGTTTCGCATCACGCACAACAAATCGGTATCCCATATGCGTTCCGATATAGTCATACACAGAAAGTCCGTTATACACATCCTTCCCTGTGTATATTTCCTTCTTCCACTCATCAAGCTGAGCCATATCATATGCACTGTTAAGGTAGGTAACATGCATTCTGTACAGGTCTTTTACAGCCTCTCTTCCGGGAGTATGACCCTCTCCCAGAAGCACCTCTCCGCCGTTTGGCACATTCCCAACATTATCATACTGCCAGCGCAGTTCCGTCTCTCTTATCTCTTCCTCCGTGCAGCCCGCGTATGCATTCTTATCCTGACCATATGTGTTCATATCGGTTTCGGAAGCTCCTATAGCATCATTAAAGAGCGCCAGTCTGCTAACGGGAATAACTCCCTTTAATGCTCTGTACTGGTCAGGTCTTCGCACTGCGATGCAGCATTTCCCCTCCAGGGCATTATACATATTACCGGCAAGCTCGCGCAGCATCCCGTCATCTTTCAGATACTTTGAGGAGTGCATCTCTCCCCAGCTGCCCACAAAAAGACCCTGTAACGTAAGTATATATTCCGAGTATCTGCAGAATATACTACCCAGACTTTTCATGTGTTCCCTGACGGTATTTATATGCGACGGCTCCCTGTTCATTCCAAGTCCCGCGTTATCATATGCAACCCTTATTATAAGATGCATCCCTTTGCTTACGAATACATTAATGGCTTCCTCAAGACGCATAAGCTCATCCTCATGCAAAATGTCATTGCGATATCTTCCGATATTAACGAATAATAGCGCAAGCGTCTCATCAGCAATGGACGCATTAATCGCATCCTTATCTATATCGTTCTGCAGATATATCGTATATATATGATACCAGCCACAATCAGGATTATGAAGATACTCCGCACTCTCTCTGTATTCATTCTTTACAAATCTGTATTTATATCCGGTCATATTCTGTTTCCATCCTCTGCTACGCCCACCATAAGGCTATGTATCATATCATCTCCAAAAGCATTCCAAGCTCTGTATCATCCACTATATTTTTTAATCCGGCCTGTTTTGCCATACTTTCTCTAAGCACTTCATCATCAAGCAGTCTCTCAACAGCCTCACATACCGACTGTGGCGTAAGCTCACACAGAAGTCCGTCCACTCCGTTTATTATCTGCTCCCGGTTGCCGTTTCTGTCAGATGCTATGATGGGAAGCGAAAGAGTCTGAGCCTCCTGTATCGCTATACTCTTTCCCTCAAATCTTGTGGCGTGAACATATATATCAGCCTGTGCATAATAGGGATACGGATTATCAACCGCTCCACACAGAATAAAATCATCACAGAGCCCAAGATTCTCTATCTGCTTTTCCAGCGTCTGCCTTTCCCTGCCCTCGCCAAGCACATACCATCTTACGCTACGCCCCCTGTCCCTAAGGAGCTTCATCGCATCTATTGCAACCTCGTAAGCTTTCTGGTATGTAAGCCTTCCGACTGTCAAAAGCCTTGCGCCCATATAATTGTCGTCAAACCCTCCCGGCTTCTTTGACTGTCGTATAATGGCATCCTGATTAATAATATTATGAAATACATATGTTTTACCGGCACATTCCGGATAAACACTAAGAAAATAATTCTTTATCTCATCGGACACCGTAAATATTCTGTCAAATGACTGATAGCAGTCCCTGTCAAGCCACCTTGTGTAACCCGCGCTTCTGTAATCAATATGTATGAACGCAGTCTTTTTTCGTGCCTTAACATGTTCGACCACATAATACGCAGAGCCTCCCTCTATATATGCCACAGCCAGGTCGTATTCTTCTTCGAATATATCCGCTCCGTCCGATATGACTCTCCATAGAAGCTTTTCCATGCTGATGTTCTTTTCCTTTATCATTCTTGCCAGAGTCGCTATTATATATCCGCATTTTCTAAAGAACCGGCCGTTATTTACTAATGAGCGAAGTACTTTTTTTGCCATACTGCGCCTGCCTGCGTCTGACAGAACGGATTCGGTACAATAGTCCCGATTAAGAAGGTTTACGCATCCGGGAAGTCTGTCGTATAATTCTCCCTGACCCATAAGAACGTACAGGTCTATTCTGTACTCATCCGATCTGAGTTTATCAAGCAGGGACAGCAGAGCCATCTCTGCTCCTGCCCTCCCAAGCGTATTGATTACAAATAATATTTTTTTCATGGTATCATTCCTGCTTATCCTCATGTCCGACAAAGACGTCATTTACGGGTTTTTCCAGAAGTTTCTGGATTCTGTCCTTCTCAGCCTTAATCCTTGCGGTCTCGGTATACATTTTTTCTGACATCTCATCCATCTCATCGAAACTGCTCATAATCTCGGCAACGGATTTGCCAAAATTTTCTCTTACTTTTTTTCTCATAAAAGTGTTCTTATCAAGCATGGCTTCCATCTGCTTATATGCGGTCTCCCAGTCATTCACAAAATCATCTATAACCTCAGTCATATGCTCTCTGACAGAGGTCTTTACCCTTATGACATCCCCGTATGCCTCCTGATACATTGCGCCTATATCGTCTGCACTGTATTCACTCTCAGATATCTCCTTCTTTAACGCCTCAAGCTCTTTTCTCAGGTTAATGTTCTCGTTTTCCGCTTTTCTCAGTCTGCCCTCAAGCTCTTTTTGTTCTGCCTCCCATTGCTCATCAGACTTTTCATTCTGTGCATCATATAACCTGGCTCTAAGCTCCTCAACCTCTGACTGAAGTCTTGAATTCTTTTTTGTTATCGTATCAAGCTCCTCATTTGTTTCTTTTCTACTGTAACCAAATAACACTGTTTTCATAACCAATCCTCCTACGATTTCTGTTTCTTATATACCATATCCGATGGTCTTTTGCTTTTTCTTTTTGACAGGATGGAACCCTGACAGAATACATGTGCATCTATATTCTCTTCTATCCACTGAAGCCTCCTGTAGGCTATCGTAAATCCGGTAAATGAACCTGCCGTAACACCCAGACCATACCATATGTCAGGCAGATGCGTCGCAATAATACTTAGGATAAGCGTCACTGCGCAAAATGAAAGCGATGTAATGAGCGCTCCCTTCTTATCATTGTAATAGTACAGAAAGATTATTGCAGAATACATTAAGAATAATATAAAATATCCCGCGCATACACATGGATATATTCTCATGATTCTGCCTGCATACCCTATCTGCGGCAGAATGACAACACATATCAGAAATATTACAACCGATATGATAAACTGTATCCTGACAAGGTTCATAAGCTCATTGGAAAGCTGTCCAAACATACGCTTCTTTGCCGTTTCGATATCGGCGCCCTTCCCTCCGATAACAGCCTCCGAATAATCTTTGTATCTCTCATGAAAATGCATCTCAACCCTCGATATAAATATAACCGATGCCGATATATTCGTAAACATTGCAATACAGGTCGCCATATCATATGACGGAGCGCATACGAAGCTGTTGGCAACAGTCATCTTAAGGTCGGTAGTCCAGAACACAAAATTATGTATATATAGACCAAGTATGTAAAAGAAGTTGGCAAACACAAGCTGCCAGAATTTTTTAAAATACCTGAGCACCGGTTTGTAACGGTTACTGTTTGCAATAAAATACCGCTTGATAAGGGCCACCTCAAGGCATGCAATAATGAAAAATCCGGTTGCGAGGGCTATAAGCATACTTTCTGACGTAGGTACGCCACATATATAATGCAAAATCAGCGATTCCACAAAAGCCCATAGCATACCAATGAAGAAAAACAGCGATATCCTCTGATAATCCTTACATATGGACAGATATATCATGGAATAGAACACCAGTATAAGCGAAACATATCCGCAGAAACCTATAAAAATATACATTATATCAATATGCCCCACAACATACTCCCATATGCAGAACGGAATACCTATAAGGCAGCCTAAGGATATATTCATAATCAGCCCCACATAATAGCATGGGAGAATATCCTCATAACGCTCATCATATATGACATCCGATACATATTTTGACAACACCGCATTAAACGGCGATGCACTTAAAAGCGCAAATATAAATATATATAAAACCGTGCAGGAAAATAACATCTTGGTCGAATATAAAACCTCCAAGAAACCAAGGAAATGTCTCATCAAAAGAATATTTATGATAACAACGAGCATGGGCGCTATGGTAACGACTGTACTGTAACCAAAGCCTATGATATCGGACGTTATCGTATTCTTCTGGAATATCTTATTTAACTTTACTCCTATACCTGCCATGTTTTTCTCCTTCTTTACTATTCATCCCAGGACGCATTACAGCTCATTGCAAAATCCCTGTATATATCCGCATAAGTCTTCTTCATATATTCAACCTTGTATTTTGCCATAAGTCTGTTATATCCGTTCTCACCCATCCTGCATCTCATCTTCGGATCAGACGCAAGGTCCGTTATCGCCTTGGCAATCTCTTCGATATTCATTATATGAACCACTCTTCCGGCTATCCCAAAATCGTCATTTTCACCATATATAAGCCCTCTGCAATTACCGACATCCGTAGCAATGACCGGAACCTTGGCCGCATAACTCTCAAGTATTGTAAGTGGCTGCCCCTCGCTGATACTTGTAAGGATGGATATATCCATTTTACCAAGATAATCTTTTATGTTAATCCTTCCCGTAAACTCAACATCCGGAATATTCATCGTCTCTACAAGCTCAAAGCATTCATTTGCATACTCCTCATCCTCGTCGCACGGACCCATAATCCAAAGCTTAAGTCTCTCATCCTGTTCTCTTGCAAAGCTAAACGCCTGAAGCATGGTCTTTACATCCTTAATCGGCGTGACACGTAAAACGGCACCGATATATATTCTTCCTTCCTCTTCCTCTGTTTTTTTCGGAAGATTCTTAAGATTCTCCGCATTGATACCATTCGGCGTGACAAGGGTCTTGCTTATAGGACATCCAAGCTCCATCTGAAGCTCCCTTGCATGCTCATAAAGACTTGTAACAATATCCGCTTTTTCATATGCAAGTCTGGACATTTTCTTAAACTGGTCAATCCATATGGTCTTGTATATACCGCTTACCCATTTTGCCTTGATAAGCTCCTCTTCTCTCTCCCTTGTGTATATTCCGTGCTCCGATAAAAGCATTCTGCTCCTGTGAAAATATTTGGCCATGCTTCCGAGTATTCCCGCATAACCTGTTGCAACACAGTGATACAGGTCTGCCTTCGGTACCTTCATGCTTAATGTGAAAAATAACGGCAGGTATATGGATCTCATGGTCCACAGAAAATCTGAAAATACTACCTGACTGTATTTGAGATAATAGCACTCTCTTACGGCCTGAAGAAAATCCTTGCCCATTACTATCTTATCGATAGATATATCTTCCTTTGCAAACAGCTCAAACAGGGTTTCCCAGTCTACATGCCTGTCAAGTATAAGACTTCTTAATGCCTGATATTCTGTATTATTAAGCCTGTAGTTACTTTTCTTTTTGGACCAGTCATAATCCTCAAGATATAATTCATGTATCTCGGTAACATTCTCAGGGATATCATATACGAATTTGCCCCTTATGCTCCTGTTTGCAACTATTGTAAGGACAATAAATTCAGTATTGGGAAAAGAATTGATCATACTGTGTATCCAGCTTGATACTCCGCCTACAACATACGGATAACAGCCCTCTGCTACAATACATATCCTCACGCCATGTACCTCCTGCTACTCATAATAATACCTTTCACTGTGTGGCTTCAGCTTTATAGTAACCTCTTTTTCATCCACCCTTATAAGGTATGCCTCATTTTCAATAAGTGCAAAACTACCGCCTTCTATCTCATCGATAACCCTGTTATTGGTCCTGAATATAAACCATACGGGCAAATTATCGGACTCAACTGATATATTTACCATATCGTCCGTCTCCTCATAGCTATAGTTCATATTGAGGAAGTTACGGGTTCTTGCATCGCTTTCCGATACGGTTGCAGCGTCAAATACATTAAATGGTTTCCAATAGGTATACAAATTACCGGAATATACCTTAGATAGCTCTTCCCATGTTTCCTCTCCCTCTTTTGGATAGAGCACCCTGTCCATATCGGCACTGACACTGGAATATCCAAGTGCGGACTGAATACTTCTCATGCAAAGATTATCACTGTAGGTGTGCCTGTATGCATCCGTCATGATTGACTGCCATGTTATATTCTCATCTATGTACCCCAGTATTCCTTCCTGTGGTTCATAATCCGTAAGCACACTCTGAACGTTCCCAAGCAGCTCTGTATCAAGAGCTTCTCTTATCTGTGCATCTGTCATTCTGCCTGCATAAAACGAAGAAAACGTATAACCTGAAACCGTTCTGTCAAACAGCTCATTGTCCTCATCAAGCTTTCCGGCAATATCCGTATCATCCGAATGCACATACGAAAGCCCTGCCTCTGCCTTAATCTCCTTAAACAACTTTAGATAATACTGTACATCATCCTCTGCCGGCTCTGCATCGTCATTATAATATCTCTGTGGAGAAAACATACATGTTACTCCGAGATTATTCTGTGCGTTTACCGCCGATATACTGGGCCAGATTACCTCTCTGCACACAGCCGGCATACTCTGGCTGAATAACTCATCCATCTTATCGCTATTTTCATCGGAAAGCGCCGGATAGTTATTAATGACAAGGATCTGGGCATTGATTACCGGGTACACCATATTGGTAACCGTCTCAGCGCGCATCCCCTGAAGTATGCCTATTGCCGTAATATCCTGCATAAAGCTTCCGTTTACCGCAAACACATATGCATTATTTACACTATGCCTCCATATCACCGGAGGATATTCCTCGGTATCTATATTTTCATCTTCCATAATACCCTTCATATATATCTTGGTTCCGCCTCCAAGCATATACCACGGAAGCTCAAGATCCATATCCTGCCTTTTTTCGGCTTCCTCATCGAGCGCCATATACCGTATTTCCCCTCCAAGTATAAGCCCCTGAAAAAGATGATACCCGCATACCTCTATATTTCCTGCCATTAAATATTTTATTCCGAGCAGCTTTCTCAGCTTAGTGTTATTCATAATATGATAATATTCCGGCAGGCTGCTGAACACAACATTAATGCTAAGCATTGTATACTGTCTGATACGGCTTGCGTCAGCCTCGGAATATATATGCTTTCCATCTACGATAATCATTTCAGGAAGAGCCGCAGGATTCAGAACACTGTCATAATCTGCTATCGATTCATAACAAAACATGCTCATCTTGGCATACTTCGCCCACTCCTTCATAATATTCCACATTGCCCCCTCATCAGGGCCAATATATACCGCAAACGGTTCCCTGCCGTTTTCCACATCAAAATACGATGCCTGTGAAAAACTATCGCTTTCCTTCGGAAGCTCCTCGGCGTTGGCCGCATATTCATTTGTTTTGTAATCGTTCCATATATCCTTTGCAACTCCCGTAAACTGAAACAGGAACAATATAACAGCCATAATTATAATAATCGAAAAAAAGTTCCTTTTAGTTATCATCGCAATCTCACCTGCATTTCTTACTCCACAACAGAATTATATCCATAATCTATCGCCAAATTGAACAGGGCATAGTCTTCCTGCTCAACCACGTAGCATACAAAATCATCATTTTCAAAATATATTTCCATTTCATCAGGAAACAGTTTCATAAATTCCTGCGCCCAATAGTACATACGGGACATCACTATCATACGGTTGGTCCTCATATACGGATCAAGCCCTCCGGTATTGGGCACCGCTTCCTTTGCCCATTCAGGCGACACCTTATGATCGACGCTGTTATAATTACCCATTACTCCCGCATAATTAATTACATTCTTTTCAATAAAGAAATATATCATATGCGTCGGAATAGTAACCTGAGAATATTCTGATATGTATTCAATTTTTCTTAAAAACGAAATTATCTCTTCATGATATCCGTATTCCTCCGTCATACGGAGCTCGTCGTTAGCAGAGCATATAGTCCAGGTGCCATTTTCCCCTTCATTGTCCTTTAATATATTAGCTACGCACATAATAGCTTCATTAGATTCAAGGCTGCCTGAAAATCTGGGTTCACGTACCATGTCATAATCTACCGCAAGATATATTATACATATAATCATTGCAAATGAAGCAAAGTTCATAATCCACTTCAACCTAATCCATCCCATAAGAATGTATAAGACCGCGTCTATAATCAAGGTGATTCCAACCGGTATAAGATATGCAAAAAATATACTGCATCTCGCGCCATCCATAAGCTGCGGCAGTCCAAGGCCTGAGGCCGCCTGAAGGCACATTACAAGAAACATACATACAGATAGCGATAAAAGTGAAGCTGCGTAATCAGTTTTACGAAAGGCAAAGAATATCAACGGCAATACTGCAAGCAAAGCAATAATACCAAACACAGCGTACGTATATATATTATCTTTTGGATTTACTACAAATTCATCTACAGTCGAAAATACTTTCCCAAATATCTCCACAAGCTTATCTTTAATACTGGCTTTTACTACAGGTTCAGTAGTAGCATTTGCATCCGGCGTTGTATTATCTGTCTCTGAATTACCGCTGTTTTGTATATTATTCTGTACGTTATCCGCTGCAGGCGCTTGCTCCGTACTTTGAGTAACATCCTCGTTTACGTCCTCTTCATCTGAATCTCCGTTGCCGTTTATTACGGACATTCCCCAGCCAAGGGAGCCCTGAAGCGGAGTTCCGCAGACAAACGCTATAACCATCGGCGCCGCCGCTATGCATACGCTTATTATGCCGGTAAGCATTATCCTCTTAAAATATTTCCATCTTAAGAATCTGAAGAAGAATCCCGCAGCGATTCCCACACAGAAGAATCCCGCAATCATTGTATTATAAAAATGAACCGCAAGAGTCATGGAAAAGCTTATAGCAAAAAGCATAAGATAACGTCTGGATTCCTTCTTATCAGGCCTGTCTGTTTTATCTTTTCTATTCTTTAACTCAACACTGTACTGTCTGAAAAATTCTATTGCAAATAATGCTGATGGAAGAATGAATATCATTCCGTATTCCTGCGGAAGCGATGAATAAAATCTTGAATATGTATGAACCGGAAACAGCCCCGTTCCCACATATATTGCCGGCCCTATATGTGCGATAAAACGCGTTCTGCATACAACCTTTAAAAACGCCGTTATCATAAAAACAATATAAATAACCTGCACAAGCCAAAACAGCCTCAAAAGCACATATGTATGCATGCCAAATACCGCATGGATATAATAGATAACCGCATGAAATCCCATAGGATATACGCCCGCTACGAACAGCTTATTATCACTAAGAGCATTAATCCAGTAATTATGCACCGGTATATCCGACGCGCCGTAGCCGTAAGAATTAAGCGCATTCGAGCCAAATATCCACAATACAAGAACAAAAACTCCCAATGCAAGCACTGCATCGATTATATGATTCTTAAAGAACCCTTTAATATTACCCCAAATCCATTTTCTTAATTTTGCAGACCATCTGTATAAATAAGTCTTAACGCCTATACTTCCACTTACAAGCTTCTGTATAAAATCCAAAAAATTCTCCAGTATCTTTCTCGTTTTCCCTCTGCATTTCTTTACTAGCAGAATAATAAAAGGCACAAGTGTTCCGATAATCAGCGTGATTCTATACGAAATATGCAGAAGCTCCAATACAAATACCATATTCATTATATAGAAATTACCGACCATGTAACATATCAGAAGCTTCATTGTAAGACTATACGATATAATCCTTTTTCTCAGGTACAGATACGGAATTACAATTGTAATACCCGAATACAATACAAACATTTTAATGAAATCCAATATTGTAAGCATTGTCATTGACATTACAATCACCTTCCTTGTTCGAATATTCTCATAAGCTGCAGGGTCTCATTGTCTATTACGACGTCAGAATCCCTAAGCTCCTGTAAAACCTTAAAAAAGTTATTCCTGTCGCCCATTGTAAAATACATCTTCAGATAACAGGTGTATGCAGGAAGCTCCCAATAATACTGCTCCCTGAGCCTGTCGCACCATTTCTTCATATCATCAAACATCTCACTGTGCAACAGTAGCAGGCATAATTTCTCATATCTGTCCAGAGTAATCTGTCCCTTATCCTTCGTAAAGAGTCCCTCCATTTTATCAGACAGTATCTGTACGAACCTCTTCTGCTCCATATCTGCAAATATCTTCTGTCCCAGAACGCTTTCCATATAATCTATGAGCATTACCTCATATTCTGTATCATCTTCGTCCTCATTCTCTATTTCTTTATAATATTTCTGAACATTCATACGGAAATCATTAAGCTCATCTCGCAGAACGGAAGCTGCGTAGTGAGAAGTCTCTGAATCCTGACTGTTAAGAGCAAGCATAATCGTTGCCAGAGATTTGGTTATATCACCCTTTATAATATTCATCATAAGCGCCCGCAGATTCTTCTTGTCACTGACGGCAAGCGCCTCTTCCAACGGAACCATATTGCGTTCCGCCTCCTCATCCGCCTTAATATGCATCCTTACGCGGTCCTTGCTGAATATAACATCCCCAAGGTCAACCTGCTGCCTGAATAATATTTTGTATACCAGAAAACTTACTCCAAAGAATGCGGGTCCCACCACAGGGCACAGAAACATAACAACTCCGCGGATTACATATACCGCTCTTCTGTCGCGATACGGATTCTTATCGTCAAGACCTGCTGCAGGAGCCGCTATAAGCAGACCCCACAACAGATATGCCAGAGTTATAAGCGAACTAAGTATTACTATAATCAAGAATACCGCCAATCTACTCATCAAGCGTTCCCTCCCATAACCGGCTCTTATATCCGATTCCCCAAAGGCGCTCTATAAGAATGGATGCATTATCCTTACTTGTATTGCCCAGAAGAATATAAAGCTTTCCATCAGGCATAATTCCCAGATAATCACTCTGTCTCAGATTGCCCGAAAGCTCCTTGCTGGCTTCTACATAACGTTCCTCAGGCACATCCACCTTTAGTATGGAGCACTCCGCAAGTCCCTTTTCGCCTGCTTCAAAAAATGCCTTGACGAGTGATGTAAAAGCCTCGCCCTGCAATATACTGCTGCCGTCTACATGCCTTTCGGCGTCGAGCGCCTCAAGATATCTGTTGGCCCTTACAACGGCATTCTGTATAAGATAACCCGCAATCGTGAGTACATTCGCCTGACCCAGATTCATACGATCCCACGAAACATCCCATACCATGATAATGAACTCCATCTGGTCCTGGGTAAAGATGGCGCTTGCCATAAGGGGATATTTATCATCCATGGTCTTATTGATATATACACGCTTCTCCTTTATCTCATTATACATATCCGTAAGCTTTTTATATTCAATTGAATTGCCAAGCTTTCTCGCCTTATCTGAAGTTGATGAAAAAAGCCTTGCATATCTGTACTTTGACACCGTATATATAGCAACGTCCTTACTGTCCAAAAGCTCCCCTATTACGGTAGCTGCGTAGAAAAGCACCTGTTCCGGTTCATATTTGTCAAGCTTTGATGTAATATCATATATCTTACCGACACTATCCTGCTGATTGATTATCAGGTTTTCGAAGGTGTGCTTCATCCTTACGTTACTGTCATTGATATCCACGATATCCTCAAGTTGCCCGCTAAGATAGTCAATTCTTTCATTATCCTCTTTTTTGATTACCTTAAGCTGATCCCTCATATATCCGATAATCATACCAAGAATGAATAACTGGGCTATCCACACATACGTATTATAATCCAACAACACATCAAATCCGGAACGTGTATACATCTGCCTGAAACAATAACCCGCAACCGCAAGCAGCGCCGAAAATACGGCCTGCCCCTGGCCATATACTATTGCGAACAAAAGAACATATAAAAGATAAAAGTCAAGCTTACTAAAATATTCGCTGCCAACGGCCCTGTTATTAAGCATAAAGAATGGTATGAAGCATATCATATTCTCTATAAACGGCAGCAAAATATGCATAACCCTTCTTAGCTTATTCCACATCCTGCTTCCAAAGCCTACTCCACTGTCATCAATCCCGGTATAATAACGGCTGTTACGCCTCATATACTCTGCAACATGCTTTATCCCCTCATCGTAGTTGCAGAAGACTTCCATAGGGAATTCCTTTGCATACCTGTCGGCGGATAACACATTACGATATCCAGCACCAACCGCATTATCTATAATCTCTACGCCATCTTCCATATTCTCTTTTATAAGTTCGGCAAGCTGTATCTCACTGATATCCTGCATGGAAGACAGATGGTATATATTGTGCTCCGGCTTCTCTGCAGTAACTATATTGTATGTATATTCTACGGCATCGCCTATGTATAACAGCGAGAATCTGACACGCTCATTGGCAGAAATCGACCCTGTCTTTAATGCATCAAGGCACATATCAAAACATCTGTTAGATATGTGCCTGTTCTTCTTCGGAACGTCATAGACATTATCATATCGTATTATGATTCCATCCATGCCATTGGACTGAATATAATTCCTGCATATATCTTCACCCTGAACTATAGCCATTGACTTAAAGCTTTTAGGCGAAACATCCCTGTCCTCAGTTATATTGTCATAATAATTGCTACTGAAAACTTCATTGGACGAAAGATAGACAAAACGCCCCCTATTAAGAAGAAAATAAGAGGATAATACATTCATCAGCGCCGCAGAAAATTTCACTGACTCAAGCCTTGCATCCGACCAGTCAAAATTCTCATCATACGGACCCATAAAGATGGTAACATCCGGTCTTACCGTCGAAAAGATATCCTTAATTACATCACTGTCATAGGCAAAGTCAAACTTCTCAAAGATTCTTCTGTTACTAATCTGTCTGCCATGCCCTCCGGTAATCATATATATACGATGACCACACTTATTAAATTTGTCGACCAATGCGCTTGCAAGACGTCCACACCCGATTAATAGAATATTCATATGTACACTCACTTATAATGACAAATCCAAACCTAAAGAAACATATAGTAACTATATTACACATGTCGGATAATTATGTCAATAATTTTTTCCTTCCCGTACTCGACAGTATAAGCCATATATGATAATGTCCTAGTATACCACATATGAAAATGTCCCAGATGAGGTATAATACTTCCATCAACAGGTGGAGGTGACTATTATCAG
>CASFAQ010000004.1 GCA_949292725.1 uncultured Eubacteriales bacterium
ATATGATATTCTCCGTCAGATCCATGGTTACATAATCAACCGCACCGATTCTGATACTTTCCTGTGCGCACGCAATATCAAAAGGATCTATCACCATAATAATCGGCAGAACACTTAATCCATCACTACACAACGCATCAAGCGTCCCTGTATTATTCTCTGCAATGATAACCAGTTCGACATCATGGTTATCCTTAATATATTCATTAATAACATCACCGTCATTATCAATGAATTGCATATCAAATTTTCCATTCAGCACTTCAAGAAGCGAATAATATCCAGCCGTATCATCACATGCAAGAAGAATCTTTATTCTGTTAATTCCCATATATCATCCACATCCTTATGTCATAAAAACATTTTGTGTCCATTGATATGACAAAATTTTAACACATATTGCGAGTTAATTCAATCGGTTAAGCTCAAAAACACCTATTTCTTAAAAAATTGCAAAATCTCTTGAAACACATAATCCGCACTCGCACTTCTGACTTCGTTTCTTGACATACCGGAAAAAAGTTTCGTCACTGAATACACCTCATCACCAATCTTAAAACCAAAACAGACTGTTCCTACCGGCTTTGTCCTGCTGCCTCCCAAAGGTCCTGCAATGCCCGATATACCAACGCCGACTTCTGCATTATTTCTTAATGCTACGCCCTTTGCCATCTCGCATGCAACCTCTTCGCTTACAACTCCATACCTTTCTATCATATCGGCAGGAACGCCAAGATAATCCGTTTTAGACTGATTGGAATATGTCACGACCGAAGCCTCCAGAACATATGATGCATCAGGAACTCCTATAAGCCTTGCGGCACATAATCCTCCCGTACACGACTCGGCAAACGATATATGCCATCCTTTTTCTTTGAAAAGCTCTACCAGTCTATATTCATCAGTACCATTACACATAATCTCACCATCATTTCTTATCCGTAATTTTTAGTTGACATATGCACATCTTTCAATATAAAATCAGATAAAGAGGAGAATGCCTATGTTTTATGTAAAATATGCATGCGTGCATAGTATCAATCAGCACTATTTTGAATCCAATATGCAATCAGGTATATATTATGATTTAATTATATTATTTCACACACCGTACTATTTTGGAACAAGTAAAAGCACTGCGACAGAACAGCTTCCAAACACTATGTTCTACATACCTAAGAATACTCCGTACTATTATAGTCCCGTTGTAGAAAGAGGCAGCATCTATGAGGACAGCCTTATTCAGTTTAACAAGGATGAATTCTTCATAAAAAATATGCATATACCGGAGCGCGAACCCATATACATTAATGATTCTTTCTGGATGATACGTTTATTTGAATTCATATCCTATCACAATTACATAGGATCTGCTACCAGTATGAATATAATTGATAACAGTATGCAGACGATATTTCTTATGATGAGCGACTCACTAAAATGCAATTATCCGTCGGGTTCTACTTATCAGGACAAGCTCCAGACTCTTAGAAAAGAAATATATGAGCGTCCGGATCTTTCGTGGAACATGAATATGATAACACAATATCTTAATCTGAGCAGAGGTCACGTGCATAAGCTGTATAAGGATCTGTTCGGAACCTCCTGTACGCAGGATATCATAAACAGCCGCATTCAGAAAAGTAAATATCTGCTTATCTACAGTAATCTTTCAATCTCAAAGATATGCATAGAGTGCGGTTATAATAATATCGAACATTTTAGCAGACAATTTACCAGAATAACCGGTCGCACCCCGTCAGAATATCGTAATCTTAACAGATAATCTCTATATCCTGGGATGATTGATTATGCTTGCCTGATAAGCGGCGCCGAATCCATTATCTATATTTACCACGCTTACATTAGCCGAGCATGAATTCAGCATTGAAAGCAGTGCCGAAAGTCCTGAAAAATTAGCCCCATATCCAACGCTTGTAGGCACTGCAATAACGGGGCAGTCACATATTCCGCCTATAACACTTGCAAGCGCTCCTTCCATACCGGCAATTGCAATGACCACGCTGGCGCTCATAAAATCATCAAGATGCGCCATGAGCCGGTGAATTCCCGCAACTCCCACATCATATATACGCACAACTTCGTTGCCAAACACTTCCGCTGTGATTGCCGCCTCTTCAGCAATTGGAATATCACTTGTTCCACCCGTTGCCACAACGATTTTTCCATGACCCGTTATCCTTGGCATGCTGCCTACAACACCTGTTTTTGAAATTGGATCATATATCAGATCAACAGATTGTCCGATATACTCTGCTGCCACGGCCGATAACCTTGTTATAAGTATGGTTCCGGTATTATTACTAAGCATTGCCTTTACTATACCTTCTGTCTGTTCCTTTGTCTTACCTTCCCCATATATAACTTCCGGCATCCCCTGGCGAATGCCTCTGTGCGTATCAATCTTTGCAAAATCAATATTATAAAACGGTTGCTGTCTGACAGCCAGCACAGCCTCGTCTATCGTTATGCTGTGGTTGCTCACCTTTTCAAGCAGTTCTCTTAACTCAATCTGGTTCAATCGTATCTCCCCTTCCGGTTATCTATCCTAACGCAACATCCAGCACCATCATTATCGTAAATCCGACGGCAAAAAATACCGTTCCCATATTGGAATGACTTCCCTCAGACATCTCCGGAATAAGCTCCTCCACAACCACATATATCATTGCTCCTGCGGCAAAACTTAAAAGGTAAGGAAGCGCAGGTATTATAAGAGAGGCTGCACAGATCGTTATAAGTGCTCCAACAGGCTCCACAACACCTGATAAGACGCCGTAAGCAAATGATCTGCCTTTGCTTATTCTCTCTGAGCGTAACGGCATGGATATAATGGCTCCCTCAGGGAAATTCTGAATGGCAATTCCTATCGATAACGCCAAAGCCCCCATGACCGACATCCGGGTGTCACCTGAAATATACGCCGCATATACAACTCCCACGGCCATACCCTCAGGAATATTATGAAGCGTTACTGCAAGAACCAACATGGTGGCTCTTGAGAGATTACTCCTTACACCCTCCGTCTGGTTGCTCCTGTTATGAAGATGCGGAACGATCTTATCAAGAGCAAGCAAAAAAAGTATGCCTGCCCAAAACCCTGCCGCTGCAGGAAAAAAAGACCATTTACCCATGTTCGACGCATGGTCTATGGAAGGAATCAGCAAACTCCATATAGATGCAGCAACCATAACTCCGGCTGCAAATCCTGTCAGGGCCCTGTGCACCATGTCGCTTATAGATGATTTGATAAAAAATACGCAAAGAGCTCCCAAAGATGTTCCTATAAACGGAATCATCAGTCCGTACAAAACCGTTAAAGTCATCCAAACACTCCATTCCACAATCATTATGTTATATATATTACCATATCAGGCAGAATTTATCTATATATTATAAACTTTTCTGCACATACTGATATCATCAATACATTGAATAATACCAGGAGGTTGCTATATGTGTACTGCTGCGGTATATAAGACTATGGATCACTATTTTGGGCGCACTCTTGACCATGATCGCTCATACGGCGAGGAAATCACGATAATTCCTCGAAACTATGTCATTCATTATAAATATGAGGGTATTATCAATAACCATTTCGCGATAATCGGAATGGCCTGTGTTATGGATAACTATCCCCTGTATTATGACGCCGTCAATGAAGCCGGCCTTGCCATGGCCGGACTTAATTTCACTGATAATGCAGTATATAATAATGCGGATAACAACAAATACAATATCGCTCCATTTGAATTCATACCCTGGATTCTGTGTCAGTGTTCTTCCATAGCAGAAGCAAAAGAACTTATCACAAGAACCAATATTATTGATATATCATTTAATAATCTTGCACAGGCCCGACTGCACTGGATCATTGCCGCGCATGGTGAAGCAATAACCATAGAGACCACCCAAAGCGGTATCTGTATTTATGATAATAAGATTGGCATCCTTACCAATAACCCTACTTTTGAGATGCATCTTTTTAACCTGAATAACTATATGTCATTATCTCCTTATGAACCGCAGAACAGTTTCTGTAACGGGCTTTCATTGAATGCATACAGTCACGGCATGGGCGCGCTTGGACTTCCGGGTGATTTCTCTTCCCAGTCACGCTTCATAAGGGCTGCTTTTGTAAAAGCAAACTCCGTATGCGGCGATACCGAGGAAGAGAGTGTAAACCAGTTCTTTCATATACTTGGTTCTGTCGAGCAGCCAAAAGGGTGCAATCGTCCTGAAGATGCTAATTATGAAATAACTCTCTATACATCCTGTTGCAATACGGACAAGGGAATATATTACTATACAACCTATGATAACCATCAGATATCATGTATAAATATGCATAAAGAAAACCTAAATACCGCCTCCCTTATAAAATATCCTCTAATAACACGCGAAAATATAATGTCACAGAACTGATACGATTCCATGTATTATTTCACATAAAATACGAAAAATAGTATGCCCACCATATAGATGCTTGGAACGAAGGGCTTTCGCATTCTTAACGAAAGGCTCCCGGGTTTTATGCATCCTATATATCTTATTATAAAAAGAAGACCCGAAACCGATATATACAGCATATTGACAACGATACTGTTCATAATAATATGAACAGTATCCGCACTGCTGTTATATAATGCTACTTTTGACGACAGAAAAACGGATGTGAATATCAGGACATCACTATCTCCTTCTCCGAACCATCCTGCCTTAGAGCACAGCTTTAGTAATACCGCCATTATACATACCGAAACCATAAGCGCTGTAGTATATTCACTGCCTTGCTGTGTACACATAAGACAGATAAGGCACAAAATCGCCGGGCCAATAACGGCATATTCCATTTTCACATACACATATCCCGTATAATAATCCACATAGGCAATCACCATAAGCCACATAAGATAAAGGATGTATAACGCTCTTGCGTATTCTGAGGAAAGTACTGCCAAAATAAATACAACCAGTTTAACAGCCGAAAAAATATACAGCCATTTTACCATGTCGTCTCTGTCAACCTTCTTTTTTGCCTCCGAAATATTATATAACAGACCTGTCATGAACTTCTCCTTAATCTTGTACGAAACTGCTCAGTTATACTTCCGTAAACCTCAAATGCAGGATATACCGTGTACTCCTGTTCACCCTTATATGCCTTTACAGTCACATGATATGGTCCCTCAGCTGTTCCTATCGGTATGACAAATCCTGTGCTGAACTGCAAAGACTTCCTCCCTGACACATCAAATTCTCTGTATAACGATGGATCAACGGAGGACATATTTTCAGGAAAAAATGCTCTTATAACATCTGCATCCCCACTGTAACGTATCCTTAGGATTCCACGCTCTCCCGCACGAAATACCGCCTCACTCCTGCCATCGATACGAATTATATCCGCATTGAGCAATATATCGTTCTTATCGGTTGCTAGAGCATAATCCGAAACATTACCGGCATAATCCGTCATCTTAATATATATAACCGGAGAATGTCCTCTGTATTCCGACTGATCCACATATATTGTACATTTCTTGCTGTTTACATTATAGTACGAATCAACAAGCGAACCATCCCTGTATACTTCTATCGAATATACGCCTGAATCATCATCACTGATACACACATTACCCTTAAGCTCTGCCTTATTCCAGCCATCGTCACATGTAATATCAGCATATGGCACATCAAAATCCAGATTTAGATACAGATCAGAATTTCTCACATTTCCTGCTGCATCACTTAACTGAAATATATAATGTCTATGCGAGCTTTCAAGCGTATCAATAAAAGCGTCGGTAAAATTAAGAATTCCATTATTTGAGTCCGAACATTTCATAGTAAGCGGGATATCAAAATCAACCTCTCTTTTCACTCCATTTTTCACCTCATACAAACGTATTTTTGATATGTCGTTAAGTCCGCTTAATTCATCACAGGCATAGATATTACCATGCATTGCCTCCTTACCTATCCATTTATTATTAGGTATATTAAGACCTGTGAATGCATCTGCACAGATTATGGAAGGCGGTGTCCTGTCAAGTCTGTAGAACCTGACTATATAAGAATGGTTACCCGCAACATCATCTGCTCCGATACTGATAATGTTAACACCCTCATCATCTATAACATATTTTCCGTCAATTGTTGCCGTTACGGAGTTATAGGATGTTACACCCGATATCTCCTCTCTGTTAACCTTTACTCCCACAGCATATATACCGCTGTAATTATCCTTTGCGGCAATCCCAAGGTTCAGATTGTTCCGATACCATTTACTATCATTAAATGAAGTATTAACCTTAATTACGGGTTTGGTCGTATCCTTCTTAAGCCCGAGATAGACCGGTTCCGACGCCACATACATTCCTCCTGAGATAACATCTATTCCATAATAACCATCGGGCATATCCTTTATAATCTCCATGGGGTTAAGCGAGTACCTGTAATTATAGAGGCCGTGTGGGAGGGTACGGCTCATCACATCCTTTAGTGCAAATACAATTCTCTGGTTTGAAGGATTAGCGTTATCCTCGGACATGATTACAAGTGATGCAATCTCAGAATTACCTCCGTACACATCGGTCGTAATATCAGAAGCATTAAAACCGTTATGGTCACCCGTAATAACGGAATTCACTATATGCGCTGTCGGAATAAGAAATGTCAGTTTACCAGAATGACTTACATTTCCGACATTATCTGTTGCTCTAATATAATAATCATATCCTTTTTCCGGTTTTATATAAAAATCCTTCTCCGACCTTATCATAGTATTTCTTCCGGTGTAGTTAAGCTCAGAGATTATTACTCCGTCACTCCTGTATACGGCAACACTCTTTACTCCCGAACCATTATCATACACTGATACCGGAACATAGGACGCTCCAACTGATGATATGTATTCAGGAATATACACATCAGGTCCTTTCCCGTCCGATACCATGCTTATCATACCGTCATCCCTGCTTTTATCGCACATATAATCGGTATCGCCAAGCGCCTCGGGATAAGTATAATTATAATAAACCCTACCCTCGGGCTTAATATATATAATATTGCCATCCGGTACATTAAACCTGTACATCGCCATACTCGTGAATGCATAATTACAGTCGCTGTAAGTGCTTGTCAGATTATAATCCGTTCCTCTTAATATAAGCGGCTTATCAGATGTCGTGCCATCTTTTATAATTCCCGAATATGCAAGACTGCTGCCACCACCTTTCTGCGCTGTATAATATTTCTGGTCATCTCCCCAACCGGTAACCCCATATATATTATAGTTTGGATGAAAAGCCCTGTTGGCGGCATCCATATCATTAAAATAAGACTCAAAAGCAATATTGACATCCGCGCCTCTCTTTACATAATACACTCCATCCGCAGAATACACATTAACGCCTGTCGCATAAATATTTCTGGTTGCAATATAGTTATTCGTCGGGAACATGATGCTTTTCTTAAAAAAACTGTCAAGATCTTCCGGTCTCTTCCACTTGCGCGCCGCTTTTATGCCCGCAGCCGTTCTGAAAAGATAACTGTTGTTGGCTGCCGATATTGTCCTTCCATCATTTGATTCCTTTATTTTTCCACACAGCTGCACGTCATCCTCCACAACCGTCATTATAGCATCAAACGTATATATATTTTTATTTCTGTATATTTCATTCCATGTTATACTGCTGTTTCCATTAAATAATGTAAGCAGCTTACTTAGCTTTGCCCTTCTTAATACATATGTATACGACCCCTTCTTCACCTCGGATACTTCCTTTACATATGTTCCTCCAAGCATAACCTCTATTCTGTCAGTCTTACCTCCGACGTTAATGGTAATCGTATATCCTACGGTTCTGTATCTTGTGGAGTTGGACGCCGTAAGACCACGCGAACAAAAATATATATATCCGTCAGCCTCTCTGTATCTTGCGGGGCTGTCCTGCTCATCACCGTATTTGTTATAGTATGAGTACGCATTGTCAAATGTTCCTGCCTGTATATTTGGGGAAGTTCCAAATACCACAAACATCAGAATACATATAATTAATATCCTTTTACCCATTTTCACTCCTTTCCAACCTGCATATCCTTATAGTTCCCAGAGAAAGCATCGAATTAAGATAACTTTCACTTTCTTTTTCTATAAGAATATTAAGAAGCATTGCGCATCCTTTTCCGTCCTCTATCTCTGTTCCATCAGAGTTATATGCCCCCGCTACGTATACCGAATTCATAACATTAATGCACTCTCCCGTATTATTGTCTATAACGGAAATATCTATATAATCTCCTTTTCTTATAATTCCCCCCACAAACTGGGATATGTCGGTAGCCCTTATTCCGGCCACTACCGGATTATTCAACATCACGCCTATACTGTCTGCATCCGCAAGCATTCCCTCCGCAAGCACAGTGCCGGAAGATACATTATATTTAAACGCCTTACCCATGATGCTCTCCCTGTCCTTCACTGCATCCGACGGAATTATCAGATTGCCGGAGCCTTCAGGTTCAAATAAATCATCAATATTGTCTTCTGTTATTATGGTGCCTTTATTTATTCCTGACACACAGGTCATAACGCTGTCATTATCCCCCTTAAAGACATATACAATAACAAATACAGATACAGCCATACCCACAATGGCAACAAGTATCCATTTGGCATTACCCTTTTTTCTTTTCATATGCCACCTTACCTTTCAGTTATTAACAACATCCACTGAGGTTCTTACATGCACATAGCGTTCTATTCCAAATAATGTCTTTACATTCATGCCTATATCGGCATATATGGTAGCCGACACTATGGGTGTACCATCCGGGGTTGTCTCGTCTCCGTCATATTTTTCACTTCTGTATACGGGTTCCCCGGTTGTGTAACTACAGCTTGTAAGAGTGTCCTCAGCAATGTTGTAAACAATGTAATCATATACAACTACCCTGTCATATATACTTTTACCGGACGGAGTATAATCATCATTAAGATTCATATTACTCCTGAGAGTATCTAAAAATACATCAAAACTCTTATTGCAATCGCTTATGTAAATGAACCTGCCCTTGGAATACTCATTAAGATCTATCAGCGCCGCCGAAAGACAGGCGCTGTCAATACTGTCTCGTGCAAGACTCTGATAATGTCTTATCTCCCTTGCAGAATAAGAAAAGAGCATTACCATTCCGATGATCGTAATCATCATATATGCGCTAAGATATTCTATTCCTCCGGTTTTAATCCTCTTCATAAGTCCTCCTAATTCTTTGACGTAGTCTTCTTCTCAATAAATGTATCCTTATATACGATCTGCGTGCCGGTATCAAACATATCAAGCACCGATATTGTCTCTACCGGAAGCCTCATACTTATACAAAGCTTTATGGTTGTTCCGTATTCACATCTTCCCATGGTAGTTCCCGAGAGATTGATTCTGTCGCCGCCTATGCCCATAAGGTCGTTTACAAGCTCATTGCCGGCTTCCGTCGTAAGATATCCGTCTGCCTCCATTCTGAGCATGTACTGTCTGGCTATCTGTTCCGCCCTCTCAAGCGTCTCTACGGAATTCATATATGTTATATACATCACAGAAAGCAGCGAAGTTGCAAACATACCAATAAATATCGGAAGCATTCTGGCAATTCCGCCCTGCTTTTTTACGCTTTTCATATACACTGCACCTCCGTCCGTTACTTCATTTATAAACTGGTAAATAATGCGTTTATTTTATCGGAAAATGAACTTCCGACAGTGCTTATAACTGTCTCTAACTGATCCCTGAATACGACAGCCAGCACCACGGCTATCGCTCCTAACGCAAACTCCATTATGATCTCTTTACCGCCATGTTTTCTTACTTCATAATTTCCATTGTTTTCTTTCCTGTTAACAAAATAATTTTTAACTCTTTTAATCATAGTTTTCATCCTTTCCATTATGTAATTAATCATTTAACATTCGTGCAATCTCCGTACCCATGGAGTATATGCCTATGGCTATTACCCCTATGAATATGAGAAGCTCCACAACCTCGATTCTTCTTTCGAGTCTCGCCTTTTCCTTTAGCGAATGGGCATGTCTGACCTGCCGTATCTGCTCGCTCATATCAGAGAGTATCTGTACCGTTTTACCACTTGTCTGCGACTGGTTAAGAACTATACACAATACGTCTATATGCCTGTTAGAGAATTTGTTGTTAAATTCGCTTACGGCTTCCTCCATTGTGCATTTGGTACTTATCTTATTACACAGTTCCATAAGTGCGGACTTAAGCCTCTTATTCGCCGTCATCATATAGCAGTCCATAAGTGAATCCTGTACAAATATACCTGCTCTGGCCTGAATCCTCAGAATGTCATATATACTCTCTATATCGGACATCATGGCTTCATTGTCCGAGTTATTGGATATTACGATAATGAGTATCGGAGCAAACGCCCCTGAAACCATCGCCATTATGCATATGTACATATTGATCATATATCCTATAGCGCCGCATATAATTCCCGAAAGCAGCATGGCAAAAAGGAATCTATAAGGCGTTATACCGGGAAACATGTACTCCGCTCCGTATTTTCTTAAAAAAACAACTATTTTGTCCTTAACTTTCATCAACCCCTTTTATCAAAGAAAACCATTATTGCCATACATATTACGAGTATTATGAAGCAATAAAAAAGAATAACATTGCCTATAAATGTGTTCATAAGAACACCCCACATACCGGAGGTAATCTTAGAAAACAGATAAACTATTCCAATTGCGCTTATAATAAGAATCACTATTTCCGCACGGCCGTTATTAATTATCGCCTTCCTGTCGGCCTTAATCGCAAGATAATCTGTCATGCTTAGCCTACAGTCCTTTATGACCATGTCATAATTGGCTTCATACTTAGAACACACCTGAATATTGCGGAGAAGCTCCCTGCATTTTGCATGCTCCATCCTTGCGGAAAGATTATTAAACGCCGTCGTGGTATCTCCCAGACTTTCAGCCTCATTACAGAATTCCAAAAGCATTCCTTTTAACGGTTCATCAAGATAGATTATCGCCTTCTTAAATATCTGGACTATATCGTCGTCCGTCTTACTGAAATTCTCAATCAGATTAAGAAAGGTCATGATATTGTCATTGAGACGGCTGTAATATATTCCGGAAAGTATGTACAGAATAATGCCTGAAAGCAAAACTATGGAAACACCCATCGAAAACGCCATAATAAAGCTGTTAAATGCAATCATAACGACTACTCCGGCAAAAACCGATAACACCGATATAAAACCTATATAAAGCTCTGCATTGATACTGCCTGCAATGTTTCGTATCCCACTATGATCAAGCATACGGTCAATTCTGTATAAAAACGACTTTCTGCCATGATTACCGCTTAGCTGCCTTTTCCGGTATTCTTCGATAAGCCTTCTTTTATATCTTCGGTCAATCCAGCCGATAAATATGCCCGTGTCCTCATCAGAAAATTCTTTCATATATAAGCTCACCACCTTTGTATTCTCTTACCTCAGATATCTCTCTGACACAAAAATCTTTCATGTATACTATTGTCTTCATACCCATAAGCATCTTTCTTATATCATTCAATGAATAGTCACTCTCGTACTTTACATAATCCGCAAGCTTGTCTATAGCCTCACTGCTGCTCATGGCATGCAGCGATGCCCAGCACTTGTGCCCCGTATAGCCGGCATTAAGCAGATACAGAGCTTCTCCGCCCTTTATCTCACCTATGATAAAATAATCAAGATCCGTAAGCAATCCATTGCGGCTTAAATCCTTCAGGTCATACTTTATCTTGCCCTCTCCATGCGCCGACACAATATGCTGAAACATCAGATCCGGATGAATATTACTGAACAGTTCCTCATTCTCCTGTATAACCAGACCGCTTCTGTCATGTGGTATATGCTCAAGCAGTGCATTCATAAGCGTCGTCTTTCCGCTGGCGCCCTTTCCCGCAAACAATATACCGCTTGATTCTTTAGCCGCATACCGAAGATATTCCGCCTTATCCTCATCAAGCATTCCAAGTTCCGTAAGTTCACTAAGCGTATGCTTCTTCTTTGGAATCTTTCGTATATGCATATATGGAGCATTGGTAGAATTGACAAATTCCGTAGATATATTGAATCTCAGAATAAAGTCCTTATTGCTTTCTTTATCGGTAAACGACTGTATTGCGTTAACGTCTGCCAGATTAGTCTTATTCTTAACCGCCGCCATGGACACGAATCTTTTGTAATCGGCATTACTCGGAAATCTGATATCGCATCCCATCCTCTTTCCTTTTCTCTTAACCCTTACATTATCAGCACTAAGAACCTTTATATCGGATACATCCGGGTCGCTGATAACCTCTTCCAATATGTAATAACCCCATATAAATTTGCTTAAATGCTTAATAATAGTAATTCTGTCCTCCGCAGCAAGTTCCTTATCCGCCAGGTATCTGTCTGCCGCATCAAGCAGGACCTTTCTCGGCTTTATTCCGCGTTGTACAAGCAAAAGCGTCTGCCTCTCAACATGGATAAAATAATGCAGAAGCTCGTCAAGTACATTATCAATTTCAATCTGTTTCAACATTAAAAATACATCACTCCCAATTCCATATTGCAGATAATCCTCCTTCTGCCAGATCATATACTATAAAACACTGCGTCTTATAAACGGAAATATCTGATCATCTGTTACAGGATAAACAAAGAAAAACCATCAGTTATCTCTTGAAATACTACTGTAGACTATCATATGAATACATTAACATGTGCACATAATTAATGTATTACGCATGTTATCACACAATAATACGCCCTGTCAAGACTTTTTTTATTACAAAAATTCTTTTTTTATTTGACTTAGTGCTTCTTATATGATAATGTAAACATATGTTTGGAGGAGCGCTATGAACATACTTAACATACTTAACGACGCACAGATAGAGGCAGCAACGCATAATAAAGGACCGCTTCTTGTACTGGCAGGCGCCGGTTCGGGAAAGACAAGGGTCCTCACATACCGTATCGCATATCTTATAACGGAATATAACGTAAGTCCGTGGAACATTATAGCCCTTACTTTTACAAATAAAGCTGCGGGCGAGATGCGCGAACGTATAGATGATATCGTAGGTGATGGTGCGGAGAATATATGGGTTAGCACATTTCACTCCACCTGTGTAAGGATACTGCGTCGCTTTGGCGAATCGATAGGCTACGGACGCAACTTTACAATATATGATTCAGATGACTCAAGATCTGTTATGAAAAGCATTATAAAGAAACGGAATCTGGATAAGAAAAGTATTAATGAGAAGAAAGTACTTTCAGTTATATCAGCCAATAAGAACGAGCTTATAACTCCCTCTGCATATGCATCCCGTGCGGAAGGCGATTACAGAGCCTTGCTCTACGCAGAGCTGTACGCAGAATATCAGAACAGACTTATTAAGAGTAATGCTCTGGATTTTGACGACCTTATCATGAAGACGGTGGAGTTATTTAAGACGGACGAGAATGCTCTATCCTACTACCGGAGAAGATTCTCATACATACTTGTGGACGAATATCAGGATACGAATACAGCACAGTTTGAACTTCTGAGACTGCTTGCTGAACCCGGTCCCGACAAGCCCGACTGCAATATATGCGTAGTAGGTGATGACGACCAGTCCATATATAAGTTTCGCGGTGCGAACATATATAATATACTGAATTTTGAGAAAATATTTCCCGATACGACAACCATCAGGCTTGAACAGAACTACCGCTCCACCGGTAATATCCTTAACGCAGCCAATGGAGTCATATCGCATAATACAATGCGCAAGAAAAAGAAACTCTGGAGCAAAAAGGATGACGGTGTCCCGATCAGTTATATACGATACGGGAGTGATTTTGAAGAGGCTGCCGGTACGGTAAACTCCATAAAACATGGAGTGGATTGCGGCGCCAACTACAGGGATTATGCCATACTGTACAGAACCAATGCCCAGTCCCGTATGTTTGAAGAGAACCTTGTCAATATGAATATACCGTATAAGATTGTCGGAGGACTTAACTTTTATTCCAGAAAAGAGATAAAGGATATAATCGCGTATCTTAAGACTATCGATAACGGACTTGATGATGTGGCCGTAAGACGTATTATTAATATTCCAAGACGCGGAATCGGTCTTGCTACCATTAGCAGGATTGCAGACTACGCAGATACTCATTCGATAGGTTTTTATGAAGCTTTAAAGGATGCAGAATATATCGACGGAATCGGGCGGTTCAGATCTAAACTGATTGAATTTGTTACAATGATAGAGCATTTCAGGAGTCTCATTGCACAGGATGATTCTTCTGTTGAGGAACTTGTAAAATGTGTACTTACGGACACGGGATACATGGATATGCTGACAGAAGAAGGTACCGATGAGGCCAATGCACGCATTGAGAATATTGAGGAATTTATTAATAAAGCTATTACATATGATATGAGTGACAACGGAGATGATGCAGCGGAGGACTCGACCATACTTGGCCGTTTTCTTGAGAATGTCGCACTCGTATCCGAAGCAGATACCATAAGCGAGGACAGTAACGTTGTTCTTCTTATGACACTGCATGGTGCAAAGGGTCTTGAGTTTCCGCACGTATTCATAGCAGGCATGGAAGACGGCATCTTTCCTTCAGATATGTCCATATACTCTATAGATTCATCCGAACTTGAGGAGGAAAGGCGCCTTTGTTATGTGGGAATTACGAGAGCCATGGAGACTCTTACGATAAGCAGCGCCGCAAGAAGGATGAAGAACGGCGAGACCATGTTTAATGCCCCTTCCAGGTTCATACATGAGATTCCGCGATATCTCATTAGGGAATCGTCATCCGAAGGGTATATGAGTAATCCCATGGCTGTGCCGCGCAGGAAGTCGGACGACCATTCACCGGTATATCGGACTGACTCCGATATACATAAACCATATGGTAAATCTTCCGGAAGGACTAACCTCTTCCTTAATAACCCTTATATAAGCAAGGGAATAAAGGGCGGCTTATCAGACACCTCACATACATACGACATTAAGTGCGGTGACCGTGTACGTCACATCAAATTCGGCGAGGGTACGGTTACGGATATATCCGGCGATACAGACGATCGCAAGATATCTGTGAACTTTGACGAATGCGGAGTGCGTAAAATGAAAGCATTTTTTGCAAAACTTACAAAAATTTGATAGTATAATCTTTATAGAAGTGTTATAATACTAAAAAATATATACGAAAGGAGATATATTATGGACAATAAATTCGATGAGATCATTAACGCTATTAAAGTAAATGAACTCTTTCACAAAAAAGAAGTTGAAGAGGATAAAAAGAATTGTATTCTGACGATACTTGCCATAGTCGGAATCGTTACCCTCATTGCCGGTATAGCATTCGCCGTATACAAGACTCTTATCCGCAAAGACTGCAAGGGATATGATGATTTTGACTTCGACGACGACATCTTTGATGATGAAGAGGATGACAACTAAGATAACATCTAAGAAAGCGTATCTTAAAAGGATCAAAGCCCATGTTCGTTACAGACTCGCTTTGGTCCTTTTACATTTTATTTGTGATATGGCTCGTTTTTGATTATCCTGTATGCTCTGTATATCTGTTCTGCCAGTATAACACGCATCAACTGGTGCGGATATGTCATCTTTGAGAAGCTTATATGTTCATCGCACAGACTGAGTATACTTTTATGTAATCCCAGCGAACCTCCGATTATGAACTGTATATAACTTTTACCATAAAGCGCCGCATTATTTATCATTTCTGCAAATTCATATGAATCGTAAGCCTTACCGCGAATAACAAGTCCGGCTTTTAGCGCATTATCCTTTATATATCCCCTTAATCTCCCGGCTTCTTTCTCCAGAATAATATCAAGCATACTATCACTAATCTTATCGGGAGTCTTTTCGTCCGCCACTTCAATAATCCTTATATTACAATATCTTCCCAGTCTTTTGACATATTCATTCACGGCATCCGTATAATATTTTTCCTTGATTTTTCCTACGCACAGTATATCCACATTCATATTATCTTACAGCCTCATTTCGATATAAATTTTTAATATTTTTTCAAGTTAATATTCTCAACAAATTTATTTTGTTTTATTAATTCATTCACACTTTATTCATTTATAAACAGTATAATCAGTGTCAGATAGTGAATAAAATCACTTTCTACTCCCACCCTATTATATGCTATAGTAATTGTATTACTAGCAAACAGACCGGTTTCGACCGGTCTGTTTGCTTTTATACAGTACTATGTATCAATTGACAGACTTATCTTTAACGCTTTTTCTACCTTACCAAGCGCTTCTGAATCCAGGTGGCATACGCGCTCCTTTAATCTTGACTTATCTATTGTACGCACCTGTTCAAGCAGAATTACGGAATCTTTTACTATTCCATACTGCCTTGCATTAAGCTCAACATGGGTAGGAAGCTTTGCTTTATTCATTTTTGAGGTGATTGCGGCACATATTACAGTGGGGCTATGCTTATTGCCCATATCATTCTGAATTATCAGGACCGGTCTTACGCCTCCCTGTTCTGAACCAATTACCGGTCTAAGGTCTGCATAATATATATCTCCTCGTTTGATCAACAATGTCTGTTCACTCCATTTCCGAAAATACCTGTTAAAAGTATTTCCGAAACGACGGTCGTTATACATTGTATTTTATTCATCATAACGCGGATTTGTCACTCATTTATCTAAATAAACCCTTGGTACACGTTTTCCCACGCCGCATACAAATTCATAATTAAATGAATTAGCCGGCGTCGAAAGTTCCTCAACCGTGATACATTTATCGCCATCCTGCCCTGCAAGAATAACCCTGTCACCTTTTTTTACATCCTTTATATCCGTAACATCGACCATGAACTGGTCCATACATATCCTTCCGGTTATAGGCGCATATTCCCCATGAATGATTACTCGTCCGACTCCCGAGAGCGCTCTGTTATATCCGTCAGCATATCCAACAGGCACCGTTGCAATAATTCTGTCACTGTCAGCCTCGTATGTGCCTCCATAGCTTATAAGAGAACCCTTCCTTACTGTTTTAACATAACTTACGCATGACTCAATAGACATGGCGGGTTTAAGGTCTATCATACTCCTGTCAATATTCTCCGAAGGATAGAGTCCGTATATCGCAATTCCAAATCTGACCATATCAAGCGCAGCTTTTGAAAACTGTATGGATGCCGCGCTGTTACATACATGCCTGATCTTAAAATCAATTCCATGCATATGAAGTTTTTCGGCAAAAGCCATATATGTTTCAAATTGTTTTTCAGTATAAGAAAGATCTATTTCGTCTGCTTTTGAAAAATGGGTAAACAGGCCCTCAAGTTCCACATTAGGAAGCTCAGATATGCGAAGTATATCGCTATACCCCTTATCATCACAGGTAAATCCAAGCCTTCCCATTCCGGTATCAAGTTTTATATGAAGCCTCGCCCTCTTACCAAGGCTTACAGCCGCATCTGACAGCATCTTTGCCGTTTCATAATCCGTTACTGCCTGAGATATATCATACTGTACGGCAGTTTTCAGATGCTTATTCGGAGTGTACGATAATATAAGAATCATCTTATCCACTCCCTGTTCCCTCAGTGTAACAGCCTCATCAATAATCGCAACGCCGTAACCATCTGCTAAATCGTCCACATACTCAATAATCTTTCCGGCGCCATGACCATATCCGTCTGCCTTGACAATAAGCATGGTCTTAACATCCTTCTGAACATGCTTCTTAAGCTCCATTATATTGTGTCGAATATTATTAAGATTAATAATTGCCTTTACTCTGTCGTATTCTATCATTTTAAAATCTCCCCAAGCGAATCTATAATATCTGATGCCATCATCGCATAATGACCACGCTTTACAGCTGCACAATCACCCGCAAGTCCATGCACGTATACTCCAAGCGCAGCAGCCGTAAATCGTTCAAGCCCCTGTGCCAGAAATGCGGCTATTATTCCTGTCAGCACATCACCGCTTCCTGCTGTTGCCATTCCATCATTGCCGGAGGCATTGACATATATTCTGTTTCCATCTGAAACTATGGTTCTTGAATTTTTGAGTACAAGCACAAGATTATCGCTTGCATAACCCTTAGCAAATCCGGATATATCCTTAAGTATATTCTTTATCTCAATCCCACACAGACCTGACATTTCCTTCAGGTGTGGGGTAATCACTGCATTATCCGGCAGCGTCGCAGGATTATATCCTCTCCTTGCCATTATATTAATAGCGTCTGCATCATATACAACGGGTGACGTGGCATGCGAAATAACCATATCAAGAAGAATGCCTGCGTCCTCACTTGTACTTATTCCCGGACCAATAACGACCGAATCCGCACGTTCAAGCATGTCGATTATGGCCTCTTCATACTCATATATATTATCGCCGTAGCACGAAATGACCGCCTCAGGCACATTTTGCTGCAGAATCACCCTGTTTGCCTCACATGTAAGTATTCTGACAAGACCACAGCCGCTTCTATAGCATGCTTTTGCTGCTAATGCTGCCGCTCCGCTCATTCCATAACTGCCAGCGATGATGAGCGTTCTGCCGTATGTTCCCTTATTGGAATCCCTGTATCTTTCAGGAAGCAGCGAAAGATCCTCTCTTTCAAAATAAAACTTTCTGATATCACAGTCCATGATAGCCTTCTTAGGAAATGCCGAGGCAGATATATGAACCTTACCGGCATATTCGTTGCCCGGCGGAAGCATAAGCCCCATTTTCATAAGACCAAATGTAACTGTAGTATATGCATTAACCGCTATTCCCATAACGCTCCCGGTTGCGGCGTTGATACCTGACGGAACATCAACTGCATATACCCCGGCTTTTGATGCATTAATTTCCCTTATAATATTATGACAGATTCCGGATATGGGTCTGTTGAGCCCCACACCGAACAATCCGTCAATTATAACATCATATTCATCAGCATCCAATGTGTCAGTAAATACTATGCCCGACGCCCTTGCAATATTATATTGAAGTGCGCAAAGCTCTGACAATTCATCATATCCGCATGTAAGATATATTCTTACGTCATATCCCTTTTCAAATAGAATACGGGCTGCACATATGGCATCTCCCCCATTATTGCCCATTCCGCACACTGCCAGAATTTCTGCATTATATGAAACATCATTTATAATAACTTCCGCAATGTCATAAGCTGCGCGCTCCATTAGTATTGCCGGTGGAACCTTATATACGTTTGATGAAATATAATCAATTCTCTTTGCCTCATCTGCATCTGAAATATATTTCATACCATACCTCCATTATTATCCTATACATCATTATTATTCTTAATCCTGTACGAAAGACGCATAAGACTCTCAGCAAGGTGTACATTCTCGACAAGTACATCATCCGGTATGTTAAGGTCCGTAGGCGCAAAATTCCATATTGCCCTGACTCCCAATTCCACAAGATAGGCTGCCATCTTAGGCGCGCCACTCTTAGGAAGCGTAAGCGCCGCAATTGCGACGTCATGATTCTTAACATATTGTTCAAGCTTATCGGTGTGCATAACCGTGCACTCTCCAACTCTCGTACCCTCAAGCTCTCTGTTAATGTCAAATATGGCGGTAAATAAAAATCCTCTTTTCTTAAAATCAGGATAATTAGCTATCGCTCTTCCAACATTACCGGCGCCTATAATTATAACATTATGCGTCTGGTTGAGACCAAGTATCTTGGCTATCTCGTTATAGAGATACTCGACATTATATCCGTAACCCTGCTGACCAAATCCACCGAAATTATTGAAATCCTGTCTTATCTGAGAAGCGGTAACCTTCATCCTTTCACTAAGTTCTTTAGAGGATATTCTCTCAATATCATTTTCTATCAGTTCTCCGAGATATCTATAGTATCGCGGCAGTCTTTTAATGACTGCCCTCGAAATAACCTTATCAGCCATGATAACCTCCAACAAGTTCTACTAAGTCACAAATATTATATTAGATTGTTAAGGACTTGTCAAAGAAAATACACCGGAACCAACCTTAGGTTATAAATTATACAATCCAACATTTACTGGACATAACCCTCACTTTGTAGTAGAATTTGGCTTGACAATCACGAGCAGACGGAGACCACCTATGATACTTTCATGCAATCATATATCAAAATCCTTTGGAGAAAACACATTGTTTTCTGATGTGTCGTTTCATATAAATAATAACGAAAAGTGCGCCATTGTCGGAATAAACGGTGCCGGCAAAACAACCCTTCTAAAGATTATTACGGGTGAAATCGCAGCCGATAGCGGAGAGGCAGTATTTTCTAAAGATACATCCTATGGGTACTTAAAACAGCAGGAAATAATATCATCCGATAACACAATATATGACGAAATAGCCTCGGCAAAACAGGATATATTCAGCCTCGAAAAGCGTATACGTGTACTTGAGAATGATATGAAGCACGCAGAGGGCGATATGCTTGATAAGATGTATCAGGAATACAACAGGGCTTCAACCGAATATGAACGTCTTGGCGGTTATGCGTGCGAAAGCGAGATTAAGGGCATTATAAAAGGGCTTGGTTTTTCGGAGGAATCATTTGGCCAGAAAACTTCGACACTATCAGGTGGCGAAAGGACCCGTGTTGCGCTCGGGCGGATACTCTTATCCTCTCCCGACCTCATAATACTTGATGAGCCTACCAACCACCTTGATATGAATTCCATAGCATGGCTTGAGAATTATCTCGCCGCATATAAGGGGGCCGTCCTGATAGTTGCACATGACCGGTATTTTCTCGATAAAACCGTGACAAAAACCATCGAACTTGATAATGGCAAATGCATGGTATTTAAGGGGAATTACAGTGCATATGCGGAGAAAAAGAAGGCTCTCAGGGATACTATGCTTAAGGCATACTACAAGCAGCAGCAGGAAATAAGTCATCAGGAGGAGGTTATCAAAAAGCTTAAAAGCTTTAACCGCGAAAAATCAGTAAAACGCGCAGAAAGCCGTCAGAAAATGCTATCCCGCATGGAAAAGATAGAAAAACCTTTTGAGCTTAACAGTGAAATGCACATTACTTTCAAACCCAAATACGAAAGTGGCAATGATGTCCTTTCGGTACTTGAACTGTCCAAATCATTTGACGGCAACAAACTTTTTAACAATATAAGCTTTGATATAAAGAAGGGCGAACGAATCGCCATAATCGGCAACAACGGCGCCGGTAAGACCACGATTCTCAAGATATTAAACGGCCTGATATCTGCCGATACCGGCACGGTCCGCCTGGGAGCCAATGTACACATCGGTTATTATGACCAGGAGCATAACGTTCTTTCTCCTGACAATACCATATTCGATGAAATAAGCGATGAATATCCCGATATGACTGTTACCGAGATAAGAAATGTGCTTGCGGCATTTCTTTTTACGGATGACGACGTATTCAAGCTGATAAGGGATATAAGCGGAGGTGAACGGGGACGTGTTTCCCTTGCAAAACTCATGCTGTCAGACGCCAATTTTCTCATACTTGACGAGCCCACTAATCACCTCGATATAATATCAAAAGAAATACTTGAGGAGGCGCTCACAAAATATACCGGAACCATTCTGTACGTTTCACACGACAGATATTTTATAAATCGTACGGCAACCGGTATACTTCATCTTACAGGCGGACATATAGACTCATACATAGGCAATTATGATTATTTTCTTGAAAAAAAGGAAGATGTAGAGCGGGCACATTCTGCGTCACGCAAAATCTCCTTACCGAATGACGCCTCGTCAAAGTCCGCACAATCAAAAGATGATTGGGAAAAACAAAAAGAAAAAAAGGCCTACATCAGAAAAATAACCATGGCGCTTGCGGAATGCGAAAATAAAATAGCCTCAACTGAAAAACGAATGGCAGAAATTGATGATGAACTTTCAAAACCTGAAAACGGATACGACCCGGTTCTTTTATGTGACCTCACAAAGGAACGCGCAGCGCTTTGCACGGAACTTAACGAGCTCATGAGTGCATGGGAAGAGTATTATGCCATACTTGGCTGAACACGCCACTAATGCAATCTTTTTCTCAGTACGCCATTTAGTTTTATCTCAAAGAGCCTGTAGCTTAGATTGCCTATAAAATATACGGCTGCCATAGCCGCAAACGCTCCCAGAACAGCCTTTGCATCCGCCCGTCCGTCCGGACACAGAAATCTGTTATATAGACGTATTATAAAATAATGCAGCAGATACACTGAATAGCTTATATCACCCGCCCATACGAAAAATCCGGGCAGCTTAAGCCCGTATCCGCTTAAGAATACAAGATTAAATATTACCATTCCGACAATCCCGTATGCCACACATCTGTCATTTTCCTCAAACACCTTATGGTAATCGATTATCCATAGAGACATATACAGACATCCTGCCGCAACCGCAAGTATGCCCCTTTTTATCCCGTTCATATTCTCGTAGTGCGATACCGTCCTACTTAATATCTCATATGAAACTATGCCGTAGACAAATTCAAGCATAATGGAATCTGTCCAGAAATCAAACACAGGATGCGTAAGACCGCATATATTTCCCAGTGTCACAAGAACAATGATGATTCCCGAAGCAATATATGCACGGTATCTTTTGCTTATCAACAGTGAAATATATACGATAAGATAAAAAAACATCTCATAATTCAGCGTCCATCCCACACGCACTATCGGTTGCACCACGCCATGCGAATCATATGGTATGAATAAGAATGATCTTACAAGGCTCATGATATCTGCCGTTGTTCTTTCGAACAGATTCGGCATCAAAATAATTCCCATAAAGGTTACGATAGTTATTACATAATAAAGCGGTACAAGTCTTATAATCCTTTTGGCAAGAAAATGCTCCTTACTTATCTCAGTTATATACATCATTATAAAACCGCTAATGCAGAAAAATATATCCACACCAAACGCACCTCTGTTGATAAAAGCAATGTGATGAAGTATAACGCTAAACGCAGCTATTCCCCGAAGCATCTGTATACTGTCAAATCTGTTTGCATAAAACCCCATATTATCAGTACCTCCGGATATACTTTATAGCGTCATTTTTATCTTTATGCATCTGCTTTCTAAGTTGCATAAGGTCGTCAAATTTCATCTCCGGTCTCTGAAAATGAAGCAATTTTACCACAACATTTTCACCGTACAGATTACTGTCAAAATCCATGATATGAGTCTCTATACCCAGACATTCATCACCGCTTATAGTAGGCTTTCTTCCTATATTGGTAACACCGGCGTATTCTTTTTGCTTATATACGACCAACGACGTATATACCCCGTTTGGAGGCAATATCTTACAGTCGTCTGCCACCATATTTATCGTGGGCATATCAAGTGTTCTCCCAAGCTGCCGGCCACGTATCACCTGCCCAGACACAAAGAAAGGACCCCCAAGCATCCGCTCCGCATCTTCAAGTCCGGCCCCTGCTATCCTCTCTCTTATAAGCGTACTTCCTATCTCATGACCATCCATATATTCCTTTTTGATTACATCAAGCTTTATTCCACAACGCTTACATATATCAGAAAGAAGGGATACATCCCCTCTTCTATTATAACCGAATCGAAAATCCTCACCCACTATAAGAGCTTTCGCATTAAGCCTTTCTACGATAACGTCGGCAAAAAAACTTTCTGCTTCCATCCGTGAGGTTGCCTCGGAAAACGGATATTCTACTATATAATCCAGTGGAAATGCCGACAGTATCATTTCCTTTTCAGAATTAGTATATATAAGCTTTTGTCCGGCTCCAAAAAAATTAAGCGGCGATATGTCAAATGTAAACAGAACCGGCACCAATCCCGACACACCATATGCTACAGTATCGGTAATAAGTTTTCTGTGTCCAAGGTGAATGCCGTCAAATTTACCTATAGTAACTGCCGACGGTCTGTCAATATTGAAATTAGCTCCCTTAATTATCTCCATTAGTATATTTCCCCTTCAAATACGTATCAGAACATCCTGTACGCCCTGTATTCCCCACAGGCGCCCGACGGTCTGTATACTGCTGCAAAGCTTTCATCCGAATAGAATACCGAGATATCTCCTTCTCCCGTACAGATAAACGGCTTAAGCCTGCATTCTTTTTCAGATTTATCATAATCATCAAACATATCCGCGCTTATAGTATTGCCATTTTTTACGCGAATATCGTACTGTTGTTTAAGTATAACCTTTTTCATACTAAGCACCTCATCAATGCCAGTGAGGTATCTGTTCAGCTCATCCATTCCCCTCTCTGCCAGAGTTTCTATTTCAGAAAGCGTATGCGCGTCATCGATATCAAAGCATCCGGAACGGGTTCTTATAAGTCCCTTCATACATGCGCCGCATCCAAGCTTCTTACCTATGTCATCACATAGAGATCTTATATATGTACCCTTGGATACATGTGCATATAATGTGAACTCATCCGCATCGCCATCATAATCCGAAGCCTTAATATCGTATATATGAACCGGTCTTGGTTCTCTTACAACTTCTATATCTTTTCTGGCAAGCTCATACAGTTTCTTTCCATCAACCTTAATCGCCGAATACATTGGGGGAATCTGCATGATATCTCCCGCAAAGTCCTCACATACCCTCTCTATCTCCGAAAAATCCCCTTCAAATAATGATTCAGAGATAACATTGCCTGATATATCAAGCGTATCCGTAACAACCCCAAGCTTTACTCTGGCAATATATTTCTTATCCTTATCCGTGAGAAACTCACAGAGTCTGGTAGCCTTTCCAAGGCATACCGGAAGGACTCCGACAGCATCCGGGTCAAGAGTTCCCGTATGTCCTATCCTTCTCTGTCCCGTTATCCTTCTAAGCCTTGCCACTACGTCATGCGACGTATATCCTTTTTCCTTGTATATATTAATTATCCCATTTAACATATATCGATATTATAAGGCCTCCTTAATGCTCTTTTCAATCTCGGATATAAGCTTTGGAATCTCAGAATCAAGCCCACCGTACAGAGTACAGCCGGACGCTTTTACATGTCCTCCGCCTCCGAATACCGATGCTATTCTGCTTACATCAATATTACCGTTTGCCCTAAGACTCACTTTATATTCCCCGGCGGAAAGCTCATATACAAATACCGCAACCTTCACACCCCTGGTCATCCTGAGCTGACTGACTATACCCTCAAGATCCTGTGCATCTGCTTCATATTCCCTCATGATATCTGCAGTAGCCACGGATATGATACAGTCTCCGTCAAGTAAAAGACGGCTTTCAAGAAGGCACCTGCCAAGCATAAGATTCTGCTTATAAGTTTTTTCATAAAATGACTCATCTATAATCTTTGTTTTGTTGATTCCTTTTTCATCAAGAGCTCCCGCTATCTCCATTGTGCGCCTCTTCGCACAACTGTATTGAAATACGCCGGTATCATGTACAATCCCCGTATACAGTGCTTCCGCTATCCTTGTATCTATCATATCATAGTCAAGAAGTTCATATATTACCTCGCAGGTAGAACTTGCGTCAGGAAAAACATAATTGATATCCGCAAAACCCGGATTACTTATATGATGGTCAATATTAATCGTTTTTTTCGCTTTATCAAAATAAATCTTTGCATCTCCAAGCCTTTCAGGATCGCTTGCATCAAGCGAGATAAACAAATCGGCCGATATATCCCCAGGATCCGATGCAGCCTCATCCACAGCCCTTATATAAGCAAACACATCTGGAATCTTATCGAGACAGATAAATAATTCCTTTTGCGGATAAAGTTTCTTAATATAATTATACATTGCCGCACATGAGCCCACGCAGTCTCCGTCAGGACGTATATGACCTCCTATGACGATTACGCAAGCCTCCTTTACTGCATTCCATATACTATTCTTCATTCTGACCTTCTTCTTTCATGAGTCTGTTAATTTTACTTATCATATTTACACCATATTCTATAGCGTCATCAAGTACAAATTTAATCTCGGGGGTATGTCTCAGATTGAGACCCTGTGCTGCTTTACTTCTGATAAACGGCGTGGCTTTTGAGAGAGCCTTCATTGCCTCTGATTTCTGCGTATCATCCCCATATATACTGATATATACATTGGCATATCTTAAATCACCCGTCACCTCGGCGCGTGTAACCGACGTCATAAGAGGAATCCTCGGGTCCTTAACTTCCTCCCTTATGATTCTGCTTATCTCTCTTTGCATTGCTTCATTTATTCTTGTTTTTTTAATGGATTTTCTATGATTCCCATTGTGCATCCCACATACCTCCCATGATAATCTTTTTAACAAATAAGGGGCCGTTACCAACAGGCCCCCTATAATCGCATCAATTCTATCTAGGCACTTCAACCATTACATACAACTCAACCTTATCCTCAACCTGTATGTCGTTAAATCCTTCAAACACTAGACCGCACTCATATCCGGCGGCAACCTCCTTAACATCATCCTTAAATCTCTTAAGAGATGCAAGATTGCCCTCGAATATCTGCTCCTCATTCCTGCTTATTCTTACCTTACAGTTTCTCTCAATCTTACCATCCAGAACATAGGAACCGGCAATGGTGCCAAGACCCGAAGCCTTGAAAGTCTGTCTGACCTCTGCATGACCGATAACCTTCTCCTCATAGACAGGATCAAGCATTCCCTTCATCGCTGACTCTATATCATTGATCGCATCGTATATAACCTTATACAGTCTAAGGTCAACTTTTTCTCTGTCAGCCGTCTGCTTTGCCATATTATCAGGTCTAACGTTAAATCCTATGATGATTGCGCTTGACGCTATGGCAAGCGATACGTCGGATTCATTGATGGCGCCGACTCCGCCATGGATAATCCTTATGGCAACCTCTTCATTGGACAGCTTAAGAAGACTCTGCTTCACCGCTTCTACCGAACCCTGAACATCTGCCTTGACTATTATATTAAGCTCTTTTATATTACCTGCCTGAATCTGGTCAAACAGTCCGTCAAGAGACATAACGGATTTGGTATCTTCTATAAGCTTTGCCTTACTCTGATTGATATATGCATCAACAATGGTCCTTGCCTCTTTTTCACTGTCCGTAGTAACAAATATCTCACCCGCATCCGGAACTTCATTGAGTCCAAGTATCTCAACCGGTGTTGAAGGCGTCGCTTCCTTAACACGTCTTCCCTTATCGTCCATCATTGCACGGACTTTACCATGGGATGAGCCTATAACTATATGGTCTCCTACATGTAATGTTCCCTTCTGTACAAGAATCGTTGCAACAGAGCCTCTTCCTTTGTCAAGACGCGCTTCTATTACTATACCTCTTGCATTTCTTTCAGGGTCAGCCTTAAGTTCAATCATCTCTGCGGTAAGAAGAACCATCTCAAGCAGTGTGTCTATACCTTCGCCCGTCTTTGCCGATACCGGAACAAATATCGTGTTGCCGCCCCAGTCCTCGGACACAAGCTCATATTCCACTAATTCCTGCTTGACTCTCTCTATGTTTGCTCCCGGTTTATCTATCTTATTAACTGCTACAATTATCTCAACCTGTGCAGCTTTTGCATGGTTGATAGCCTCTATGGTCTGAGGCATAACACCGTCATCCGCAGCTACGACAAGTATCGCAATATCAGTGGATTTGGCGCCACGCATACGCATTGATGTAAATGCCTCATGTCCCGGCGTATCGAGGAACGTTATCATCTCATCATTGCACGATACCATGTAAGCTCCAATATGCTGGGTTATTCCACCGGCTTCTCTTGCAATTATATTTGTATTCCTTATGGCATCAAGAAGGGAAGTCTTACCATGGTCTACATGACCCATTACACAGACTACCGGCGGTCTCTTGACAAGCTTTGCCTCGTCTTCTTCATTTTCCTTAAGAAGCTCAGCGATAACATCAACCTTTTCTTCAATCTCAGCTATACAATTATACTCAAGAGCTATATCCTCAGCTTCTTCAAATGATATCTCCTGATTAATGGATACCATCTGACCCTTAAGGAACAGTTTTTTAACTATCTGTGCCGGAGCAACCTTCAGTTTGTCTCCAAGGTCTCTGACAGTAAGCTTTTCAGGAAGTATGATTGTACGAATTGTATCTTCCGGATCTTCCTTCTTGACGGCTACCGGCTTAATAAAGGCTCCCTTACGATTAGGATCCTTTCTTCTGCCCTGCGAATCCTTCTTGCCGATAATCTTTGCATCTTCATCAAAAATGCCCTTATCCCTGCCGTATTTCTTATCTTTTTTCTGACTGTCCTTGCCGGATCTCTGGCTTCTTCCCGGCTTCTGCTCCTGCTTTATACTGTCAAAGCCCGACTGACTTTTCTTGAATCTGTCAATCACTCTCTGGCTGTCGCCCTGCGGCTGTCTGCGTTCATTACCGCCCTGACGATATCCGCCGCTCTGATTTTTGTAATTATTATTCTTCCTGCCAGCGTCGCGGGTATTCCGCCTTTCACTGGAATAATTACCATTATTGGTATATCCACCCTGAGAATTGGTATTAGGCTTTCTATCCATATTCTTTTTTCTCAGATTTCTTTCGGAGGCAACATCCTTAGAGCCTGCTTTTTCTTCCACAGGCCTATCACTCTTCGGCTTATCATTTTTCGGCTTTTCATTCTTCGGCTTATCATTCTCTGTCTTTATATCGACAGTTTCTTTCTTAGTTGCTTTATCCTTCTTAGCCTCTGTCTCTGCCGGATTGGCAAATCTGCGTAAAAGAAATGCTATAGCCGCATCTTCTATACTACTGTTAGGGCTTTTTGCCTCAAAACCGTTATCATTCAAAAGCTTAATAAGGTCCGTACTTTTAATATCATTACCCTGCGCCTTTAAGCTTTTTGAAATTTCATGAATCTTCATCTTTGCCATATATCTGCTACCTCCTGGTTAATATTCTTAATAACTGCCCCAGCCAGACCCGAATCCAATATCGCCGCCACCGCACGATAATCCCTTCCAATCGCATGCCCAAGCTCTTCCTTTGTCGAATAGCTTACAATTGGCACATCATAGAAGCTGCACATATTGTAGAATTTTTTCTTTGTATTATATGAGGCATCATTTGCCACGATTACAACATGTGCTTTTTGACTTTTTGCGGCATTTTCCACGGCGAATTCGCCGCTTACAACATTACCTGACTTCATCGCCAGACCAATGTAAGATAAAACTTTATCTCTAATCAAGCTCTGACATCTGCCTTTCTATAGTTTCATATACTTCATTCGGTATGATAGTATCAAGCGAACGTTCAATTGCTTTTGTCTTCCTGGCCTTTTTAAAACACTCCAGTGAAGGACAGATATATGCTCCACGTCCATTCATTCTTCCCGTATCGTCAACAACAACGTCGTCTTCAGGGGTTTTAAGTATCCGTATCAAATCCTTCTTACTTTTTAGTTCCCGGCATCCAACGCATTGCCTGAGCACTACCTTCTTACTTTTCAACCTAATCCTCCTTAAAATGACTCCTCAGGAACCGGTTCACTCTTAATATCTATCTTATAACCGGTAAGTCTTGCTGCAAGTCGTGCATTCTGGCCTTCCTTGCCTATAGCGAGTGAAAGCTGGAAATCAGGCACTACTACAGTTGCCATTTTTTCCTCTGTATCAACCTCTACCGAAAGAACTCTGGCAGGACTTAACGCATTCTCTATAAGAACCTCAGGTTCCTCACTCCAGTTAATAATATCTATCTTTTCTCCCCGAAGCTCCTCCACTATCGCATTAACTCTTGAGCCGTTAACTCCAACACAGGCGCCTACCGGATCAACATCCGGATTGGATGAATAGACAGACATCTTGGTACGCGAGCCGGCCTCTCTTGCAATGCCAACTATCTCAACCGTACCGTCGGCAATCTCTGTCACCTCATTCTCAAACAGGCGCTTTACAAGCTCCGGATGAGTTCTTGACACAGTTATCCGCGGACCTTTAGTAGTATCCTTTACCTCCACTACATAGAGCTTAATCCTGTCAGAAGGTCTGAGACGCTCTGTCTTTACCTGCTCACTTTCCGTAAGGATCGTATCTATCTTTCCTATATTAACGGATACATTGTTTCCAATGACCCTTTGAACCACACCGGTAATAATATCCTTTTCCTTCTCATAATACTGGTTATATATAACCTTTCTTTCTTCCTCGCGTATCTTCTGTACAACTACCTGCTTTGCCTTCTGTGCCGCAATTCTTCCAAAATCCTTAGGAGTAACAACTATATCAACTACATCTCCAATCTCCTTATCTTCTGAAATCTTTTTAGCATCGTCTAAGCCAATCTCCGTAGCAGGATCGTTCACCTGATCAACAATATTCTTCTCGGCAAATACAGTTACTTCTCCTGTTTCCCTGTTAATATTGACCTTAATATTATCAGATTTGCCAAAATGGTTCTTGCATGCTGCCAAAAGAGAGTTCTCAATTGCTTCGAGTATAATATCCTTACTTATCTCTTTTTCCTTCTCAAGTTCATCAAGTGCCTCAATCAACTCTCTGTTATCAGTATCATTCATTGTATATAACCTCCTAAAAATCTATTGACAGTCGTATCACAGATATATCCTTACAGGGAATAGCCCTTGTCTCCTCTCCAAGAAATACGGTAACTTCGTTACCATCATAACCGCAAAGCCTTCCGGTAAATTCCCTGGCCATAAGTCTTTTGCCACGCTCCATAAACTCTATAGGTCTATAAAGCTTTATATCAACATCCTCACCTATGCTTCTTTCAAAATCACGCGGCTTCTTAAGCTGCCTCCCAAGCCCCGGTGAGCTGACTTCTAATATATAAGATTCTTCTATAAAATCATTCTCATCCAATATATCGCTAAACCATCTGTTCACAAGTTCGCAATCATCAATTGTAATTCCACCCGGTTTATCAATATATGCGCGCAGAACCTTGCCGCCGCCTTCCTTAACATATTCAATATCCACAAGTTCAAAATTATTCTCATTGATTACAGGAAGGATCAGTTCCTCAGCCCTTTTCTCATATTCCTCGCTTTTTCCCAACTCACAACCTCCTCTAAAATAATATTTAAAACACAAAAGTTAAGAGTGAACGCGAGTTCACTCTTAATCCTGTTAACTATTACCATGTAGAGTATAGCACTATTTTCATTACTCTGCAAGCTTTTTTTAATAAGTTTTTTTCAAAAAAGACTTGCATTTATTCAAAAGATAGTGTATGATAGCAACTGTTGACTGGTCCGTTGGTCAAGCGGTTAAGACGCCGCCCTCTCACGGCGGAAACAGGGGTTCGATTCCCCTACGGACTGCTTCACTTTAATTAGCCCAACCCTTATAAAGGGGGCTGTCGCACTAAATGATTAGCGCGACAGCCCCCTTTATCATTTTGTGTATTTTAATATTTACCAAATTTGGCATATCTTTTCTCTACCTGTTCTTCAAGATACATTATAATATCTTTTCTTGTAATAATTCCTATAAAGCAGTCCCTGTCATCGACCATACAAAGGAAATTCTGCTTCATAAGACTATCGAGGAGCGTTTTGCTGTTCACTACGTCATGAACCGCCGGATTGCGCTCGGTATTAACTATATCTGAAACCTTTGCATCATTATTATGCTCCATACCATAAGCGTCGATATACCACAACAGATCACCCTCGCTCACGGTTCCTTTATATACACCGTTCTTATTAATAACCGGTATGGTTGCAAATCCACTCTCCCTTAAGACCTCGATTACGTGTTTGATTGAATAATCGTCGATAACATATGTTACCGTGCTCTTTGGTCTCAGTAATCCAAGAATATTTAATGTATTCTGACTTCTTCCAAACATCATGTCAAAATACGCTTCTGTCTTATCTATCTCTTCATCAATTATCTGCTTATATGTGCGCGCTACATTAAGAAAACCTTCTTTATCCCTGTCATCCGTTTCAGTTTCAAGTCGTTCTCTTATCTTTCTCATTCCCTCACGTTGCGTATTACACTTTTCACGTCCAAATTCGGTGACTTCAATATACGTTTTTTTAGTATCTGCGTCAAGCTTCCACAGAAGCCAGCCCTCCTCGCTCATCGCCCTGACAATCTCAGATACCTTCGGCATGGATATATCAAGCTCATTCTTAATATCCTCAAGATACAGACGCCCGCCTTCTGAGGCATCCTTTTCTGATCTCGAAATAATCTTCCAGAGAATTATGTATTCTGTACGCGATAAAACCCTGAAAACAGAAGAAATGTCAGCAAATTCGAGAAATTTATCGAAAACTCCAATATCTCTGTTGTTATTATCCATATAATACCTCCTTTTTTATTAAATATAGTATTTAATATACCTTAATTTTGCCATTTTTTCAAGAATGATAATTAAAAAGGCAAAAATGGCGTACATTTATTTCAGATAATCCAATATTGACATCTGATTAGATTCTGAAAGGTCTCCAAACAGATTAAGTTCCTTCATCTTCTCTATAGTTTTATTTCCGATTTTGGTTCTGGTACGAAAATCGTCTATTGAGAAGAATTCTCCCTTAGCCGCTTCTTTAACCACAGCCTCTGCCGCTATTCCACCCAACCCGTCAATCGTATTAAGCGACGGCATGAGCTTTCCGTCAATTATAAGAAAACGATCCGCTCTGACTTTATATATGTCGATAGGTTCAAATTTGATATCTCTTGCATACATTTCCTGCACAATACGCATATCCTTTATAGTCTCTTTATCCTTTGCGGTAGGCTTATCCATATGCTCAAGCATATACAGATGTTTATCCAGTATGTCCCTGCCCCTCGCCATGATTTCATAATCAAATGTTTTCGCCCTGATACTAAAGAACGCCGCATAATACGCAAGGGGATTATACACCTTAAACCACGCAATTCTTATAGCCATCATTACATACGCGACTGCATGAGCCTTGGGGAACATGTATTTTATCTTAAGGCATGAATTGATGTACCATTCCGGTATATTATTCTTATTCATAACATCCTTCATCTCATCAGTAAGACCCTTTCCCTTTCTTACGCTCTCCATTATCTTAAACGCAGCGCTATCTTCCACCCCTTCGCTTATAAGATAAGTCATGATATCGTCCCTTGTGCATATCGCGGTCGAAAGTGTACATTCGCCCGATCTTATAAGATCCTGAGCATTATTGGTCCATACATCAGTTCCATGTGAGAGTCCTGATATACGAACAAGTTCGGAAAAGGTAGAAGGAGCCGTCTCTATGAGCATCTGCATAGAGAAACCCGTTCCAAATTCCGGTATCCCGAGACTTCCAAGTTTGCATCCGCCTATATCGTCAGGACGTATTCCAAGCGCCTTTGTACTGTTAAACAGCGACATCACTTTAGGGTCGCTAAGCGGAATTTCACTTACGTCAATCCCCGTTATATCCTGAAGCATCCTTATCATCGTAGGATCGTCGTGTCCGAGTATATCAAGCTTAAGAAGGTTGTGGTCTATGGAATGATATTCAAAATGTGTTGTTATTACATCCGCCGTCATATCATTTGCCGGTCTTTGTATGGGTGTAAATGAATATATATTTTCCCCCTTAGGTATAACAACTATGCCTCCCGGATGCTGTCCGGTCGTTCTTCTTATGCCGGTGCAGCCCCTTGCAATTCTTTCCATCTCTGCGCGGCGTTTTTTGATACCGCGCTCCTCATAATATTTCATCACATATCCGTAAGCTGTTTTTTCGGCAAGCGTACCTATGGTTCCGGCTCTGAAAGTATTGCCCTTACCGAACAGAACCTCGGTATACTTATGCGCATTACTCTGATACTCTCCCGAAAAATTAAGGTCTATATCGGGTTCCTTATCGCCCTTAAATCCAAGAAAGGTTTCAAATGGTATATTATGCCCATCCTTGTTTAGCGGCTCATTACAGATCGGACACCTTGCATCAGGCATATCAAAGCCCGATTTGTCAGCAAACTCCTTTACAATATCAGAGTCAAAATCAGAATATCTGCATTTAGGGCAGTAATAATGTGCCGGAAGCGGATTGACCTCCGTTATGCCCGACATCGTCGCAGCGAATGAGGAACCTACTGAACCTCTGGAGCCAACAAGGTATCCGTCTTCATTTGATTTCCACACAAGCTTCTGGGCTATTATGTACATGACAGAATAACCATTATTAATAATTGAGTCAAGCTCTTTCGTAAGTCTCTCCTCAACGATCTTCGGAAGCTCATCGCCGTACATCTGGCGTGCCTTCTCAAAGCATATATTTCTAAGATCCCTGTCTGAATTCTCAAATACCGGCGGACATTTATCCGGTCTTACCGGTTCAATCTTTTCGATTCTGTCCGCTATCATATTCGTATTATCTACTACGACTTCGTAGGCTTTCTTCTCTCCAAGGTATGAAAATTCTTCGAGCATCTCATCAGTTGTATGAAAATATAACGGAGGCTGTCTGTCGGCGTCTTCAAATCCCTTTCCCGCCATTATTATCCTTCTATATATCTCATCCTCCGGATCCAGGAAATGTACGTCGCTTGTTGCGCATACCGGCTTATCATATATCTCTCCAAGTTCGACTATTCTTTTATTGACATTGCGAAGATCATCCTCATCCGACATGCCGTATTTTCTGTCACGGAGCATGAACTCATTATTGCCCACCGGCTGTATTTCAAGATAATCGTAGAATTCAACCAGTCTTTCTATCTCCCCCTTTGTCTCCCCGCGTATCAGAGCCTGATAAAGCTCGCCCGCCTCACATGCCGAGCCCGTTATAAGTCCCTCTCTGTATGTGCGAAGCAGACTCTTAGGTATCCTTGGCTGCCTGTTATAGTATGTAATATGCGAATCTGACACAAGACGGTACATATTAATACGACCGACATCGGACGCCGCCAAAAGTATAACATGGTGCGGAGGCGTCTTTCTTATATAATCAACATTTCCAGCTGTAGCCTCATTTATCTCCCTCAGATAATTGATTCCTTCTTTTTTCAGCATTTCAATAAGACGCAAGAATATACCGCTTGTAGCCTCCGCATCATCAACGGCTCTGTGATGGCTCTCAAGTGTTACACCAAGCGCTTTAGATACACTCTTAAGATTAAATGTCTTAAGTTCAGTAAGAAGCAGACGTGAAAGGGCAAGTGTATCACATATTGTAAAACTCATATCTTCACCCAGCTCACAGGCTTTTATTCTTATGAAATTGGTATCAAAATCAGCGTTATGCGCAACGAGTACCGAGCCCTTACAAAAATCAAGAAAACGCGGCAGCACCTTATCTATCGTATCCGCATCCTTAAGCATCGCGTCGGTTATATGTGTAAGCTCCTCTATCTCGTACGGTATGGATATTAATGGATTGACAAATTCCGAAAATCTGTCCGTAATAATTCCCCTCTCAACCCTCACTGCACCGATTTCTATTATTCTGTGCTTATATGGATTAAGACCCGTAGTCTCTATATCAAATATTACATACGAGTCATCAAGTGACTGTCCCGCCTCATTTCTTATAATGGGCTTTTCATCATCCACAAGATACCCTTCCAGACCATATATGATCTTGAAATCCTTGGAATCCTTTATTTTTTCCTGTGCATGCATGGCAACAGGGAACGCCTGGACTACGCCGTGATCCGTAATTGCAACAGCCCCATGTTCCCATTCTATCGCGCGTTTTAATATTTTATCCGGTGCGCTTACGCCGTCCATATCGCTAAACTGTGTATGGCAGTGAAGCTCTACCCTCTTTTTTCGGGACGAATCTGTCCTCACAGCTTTATTTGAAAACGGCTTGATGGGTTTGATTCCCCTGATACCCGTTATGGCTATATCATGCTCGTAGCTGTCCTCTGCGGCATTGCCCTTAAGCATTATAAATTTTCCTTCTTTGATATTGTCTTTCAGACACTCATAATCCGAAGGTCTTAGAAATAGTTTCGCCGATATCGTGTCAGTAAAATCAGTGATATTTATGCTTACAAGAAGATTGCCAGTCTTCAGCTCACGTATTTCGCTTTTATCGACCATTCCATGTATGACAACTTCCCCAAGCTCTTCACTTATATCGCCTATCGATATAATATCTCCGCTTACGTCCTTTCCGTATATCAGATCCGGGTCCGGTGCAGGCTTTGCCTTAAATTTGTCACGTGTATTTTTATACGAAGTCTTTTTCTTCGGAATTTTCTTTACAGCCTCCTTACGAGTATCTTTTGCGTCATCCTTTGTGGTTCTGCTGTCTCTTGCCACTACCGAGGCATCCGCTCCCCTTACATAATCATCCGGAGATACCATAAAGCTTTGCATGGAATGTACGTCAAACACCTCATACATCGCCGGTTCATCCGACTTCTCGTCATGTTCCCTGTTCGTGTACTCAAATTCCACGCATACATCCATGTCGAATCTTTTACGAAACATTTCCACAAACCATTTTTTAAGGCTCTGTTCCCTGTTGATTGCTATGAATTTTTCCTCGGTTGTAATTCGTATAGCGGTTCTGTCGTCATCGATAGTGATATCGGAACCGGATACTATGTAATAGTCAAATATATTTGTATCCTTTAACTCCTCAAGAATACTTCCCCTGTATAAATCTATTATGCGTGACAGAGGATAAGAACCTGAGAGCACAAAATGTACTTCTACATGCAGACTGTTAAAGCTCTCTGAAAAGATCTGCTTATACAGTTCTTCCTCAAGCGTAGCAATCCTTGGATATTCAATTATCTTGGGGCTGTCAAGATATACATTAACAAGTCCTTCGTCCTTGTTGATACTTATTCTGACAAGCTCAACATTACTAAATAAAGCAGACAATTCCCTGTCTGCTTTAAATGTTGTAAATCCATCAAATAAAAGCATATGTATCTCCACCTACTGTTCTATCTATGAAGCAACTTATTGATCTCCACCATAAGTTCGTCAAGCAGTCTCTCCTCCGGCACTTTTTTTATTATTTCTCCTTTACTGAATATCAGGCCCTCGCCGCATCCTCCGGCTATACCGAAATCCGCTTCTCTTGCTTCTCCCGGTCCGTTGACTACGCATCCCATCACCGCGACGGTTATATCAAGGTCAATATCCTTTACCATATCCTCAACCTGTGATGCAAGAGATATAATATCTATATTGGTACGTCCGCACGTAGGGCATGACACAACCGAAACTCCTTTTTTTCTTAATCCAAGTGTCTTAAGAATGAGCTTTGCCGAATATATTTCCTGTACCGGATCATCCGTAAGCGAAACTCTTATCGTATCCCCGATACCCTCGTTAAGTATAAGCCCTATCCCAATGGCGGATTTGATATTGCCGGATATAAGCGTTCCCGACTCGGTTATGCCTACATGTATCGGATAATTCATTTTCTCTGCAATCATTTTGTGCGCTTCCACACTCATAAGTACATTTGATGATTTGATGCTTACCACAAGGTTATCATAACCAAGCTCCTCTATCATGGTAAGCTTTAAGAGTGCGCTTTCGGTAATGCCCTCTGCGGTTACTCCACCATATCTGTCAAGCATTTCTTTTTCAAGAGAGCCGCTGTTTACCCCTACTCTTATCGGAATATTACGCTTTCTTGCAGCGTCTACAACCATTGCAACGCGTTCCATGTCTCCTATATTGCCGGGGTTAATCCTTATTTTATCGGCTCCGTTTTCTATTGCCGCAATCGCCATTTTATAATCAAAATGTATATCCGCAATGAGTGGAATGCGTATCTGCTTTTTAATTTCTGCTATAGCCCTGGCAGCCTCCATCGTAGGAACGGTGCACCTTACAAGCTCACAGCCCGCATCCTCGAGTCTGTGAATCTGGTTGACAGTAGCTTTAACATCCTCTGTTTTTGTATTGGTCATTGACTGGATGCGTATAGGATTGCCGCCGCCAAGCAGCACGCCTCCTACGGATACAGCCTTAGTATTATTACGATGCATATAACCACCCCTTTTAAGAAACAATTCAGCCTACAATCTTAGATATATCATTAAACAATATAAATACCATCAGAATCATAAGCGCCGCAAATCCAATCAGTGTTATAAGTCCCTCTTTTTCCTGATTGAGAGGTTTTCGTCGTATGACCTCTATTATCTGGAACAGAAGCCGTCCTCCGTCAAGTGCCGGTATCGGCAACAGGTTCATAACGCCCAGGTTCGCAGACAGCAGTATACAGAATGACATAAGCGTCAGCATCATCGACGACACTCCATACGCCTTCGTCTCATCAACCAGATCGCCTATCGTATTAACTATTCCTACCGGACCCGATATCTCATCCTTGCTTACCTTGCCGGTAACCATCATACCGAGACTCTTAACCGTTGTAACAATCCAGTATTTTACTTCATACACCGAATATTTAAGCACGCTTAAGGCATTGCCCTTTACCCTGTCCGAGCCGTGCACAAATCCAACACGGTAAGAGGATGATACCTCCTCTTCCTCCTGTATCGCCCCTTCGGCAAATCCGTCCGTAACCGACTCATCCACAACAAGCTTTGGCTGTACTGTAACCTCAAATGTTGTATCGCCTCTTTTTATTGTAAAGTCTACCGTTTCATTTTCGTTAAGTGGGTTAAATGTAAAATATGCGCTGATTTCTCTGTCCAGATTAATCTTTGAATTATTAATCTTTACTATCTCATCCCCGGGAAGCACGCCTGCCTCTTTCATAGGCATATTATCCTCAACTGAGACAACCACAGGCTTATCGTATCCTGCAATTGATATGATTATAACAGACAGAACGAAAGCAAGTATGAAATTAAAGAGCGGTCCGGCAAATACTATGGACATCCTCTGATACACACTCTTATTGCAGAATGCATTTTCAGATTCTACTACGTCGTCCTCTCCAAGCATTATACATGAACCTCCAAACGGAAGTATCTTCAATGAATACTTGGTCTTGCCGGCCCAGCCTTCTGCCGTCTCACATGCCTTTGTGGATGCAAAAAATTTTATACGAAAACCCTTATCCGTCTTTACAAATGTCACTATCCTCGGACCCATTCCAAGTGAAAATTCAGTAACCTCAACGCCGTTAAGCCTTGCTAAAAGGAAATGTCCGAATTCATGTATTATAACTATTACACTGAATATAAGCAACGCTATTAATATTTTCATAAAGTTCTGTCCTCTCTATCCTATCCTTTGATATATTTCATTCTGAATATCCAGAATCTCATCTACATCAGGATCCTTAATGACCTCATGTGATTCCATCATCATTCGTATGATATGTGTGATATCGGTAAAACCAATCTGTCCGTCAAGAAATCTGGAAACTGCACACTCGTTGGCAGCATTAAATACCGTAGGCATGCTTCCTCCAAGTTTTCCTGCGCTTATCGCAAGAGACAGACCATCAAATGTATCATAATCAGGCTCTTCAAAATCAATATGCGCCAGCTTAAAGAAATCAAGCCGTTCACCCGAAAGATATACTCTGTCAGGATAATATAATGCATACTGAATCGGAAGCCTCATATCCGGTGTTCCCATCTGCGCTATCACCGCGCCGTCAACAAACTCGACCATCGAGTGTATAACGCTCTGTGGCTGCACTACAACAAGTATATCATCTATGGACACATTAAACAACCATGACGCCTCCATAATCTCCAGCCCTTTATTTACCATTGTGGCTGAATCCACTGTTATCTTTTTGCCCATGCTCCAGTTCGGATGTTTAAGCGCATCGGCAAGTGTAACCTTCTTTAATTCTTCTTTATTCATTCCCCTGAACGGTCCACCTGAAGCGGTAAGAAGGATTCTTTTTAACTGTGAGCGTTTCTCGCCATTAAGAGACTGAAATATTGCTGAATGCTCACTGTCTACAGGAAGAATCCTTACATTCTTCTCCTTTGCAAGGGGCATGATTATATGTCCTGCCGTAACAAGCGTCTCCTTATTTGCAAGCGCGATGTCCTTTCCTGCCTTTACAGCCTCTATCACGGGTCTTACACCTATCATTCCAACGACTGCGCCCACAACCATATCAGTTCCCGCAAGCGTTGCGCATTCGATAAGCCCTTCCATTCCCGACACAAGGCGCGATACTCCTCTAAAGCGTAATCTGTTAGCCTTCGCAGTCTTTTTGTCGTATATGCACACTACCTCAGGATGAAATTCCTTTGCCTGCTCATAAAGTGCATCAGCGTTCGTATTAACCGCAAGCGCTTTTATAGTAAAATCTTCCTGATTGGCCCTTACCACCTGCAGTGTCTGTATGCCAATTGACCCTGTCGAGCCAAGCACGGATAACCTCTTCATAGAATCTCCCTTCATCACCCAAAGTTAATCGTATAGTTAAATGTACCCAGACAATATAATATGCAGTAAATTACCGGCGACACAAAAATTATACTGTCAAATCTGTCCATAACGCCGCCATGTCCGGGAATCAGTTTTCCATAATCCTTAATTCCACAGTTTCTCTTAACAGCTGACGCAGCCAAATCTCCAATCTGTGATATAAGCGAACCGCAAAGACATATACCTGCAAATACAGCTCCCAAAAAAACATTATTTATATACAACCCGTATACAAATCCTATGACGGAAGCTCCCAATGCTCCTCCGATGCATCCTTCTATGGATTTTTTGGGACTGAGCGTTCCTGGCATCTTATGTTTTCCTATGAGTATTCCCGTAAGATATGCGCATGTATCAGAACCCCATGCACTTATGAATACCAGCCACATAAAATATATACCGCCGTCCATCACTCTTATCCGGTACAGGAATGACATCATAAATACCGCATAAAAAAAAGAAAAAAATGATCTTGCAGATGTGTCTACATCATATTTTGGCCATCTTATAACATATGTAGCCATAACCGTGGTAAAATATGCAACAATTATTATCGTGGACATGTCCGTAAGTCCAAAACCAAGCGCGGTATACAAAAGCAAACAGGCAGCATACGCCTCCCACGCCATGGCAGTTCTCTTAATCTTAAGGGCTTTCTGCAGTTCCGTAAATGCAATCAGAGACAGTATGCATGTAACTGCAAGCCATACGTGACCTCCCATAATAAGTGTTCCAAATATTACGATAAGAAGTATCGCTCCGCTTATTGTCCTGGTTATAAACATAATATTAATACCACTTTCCCTTCATCCGATATTACACTCCGCCGTATCTTCGTTCCCTTCCGGCATAATACTCGATGGCTTTTTTCAGCTCATTTTTATCAAAATCCGGCCAGAGAACATCTGTAAAATAGAATTCCGTATACGCCAGCTGCCACAGTAGGAAGTTAGAGAGTCTCTTTTCGCCACTCGTTCTTATGAGCAGATCCGGATCGGGAATACCCTTCGTATCGAGGTACTTTTCGTATATCGCCTCATCGATATCATCTGCATTATATTCGCCTGACATACATGCCTTTACACACCCTCTTACTGCCCTGAGCATCTCGTCCCTGCTTCCATAATTAAGCGCCACTGTAAAGTTAAGACCGGTATTATCCCTGGTCGTATCCTCAAGCAGTACAATCTTTTCCCTCATTTTCTCATCAAGAACACTTATGTCGCCGATAACACGCACACGCATATTATTTCTGGTGCTTCTCTCAATACAGTTCTTAAGATACTTATCAAGCAGCTTCATAAGTGCGTCAACTTCACTCTGTGGGCGCTTCCAGTTCTCCGTTGAAAATGCATATACGGTAAGGTATTTTATTCCAAGGTCGTATGCGTCTTCGCATATCTGTTCAACCACCTTACTGCCCTGTACATGACCTGCATTTCTTGGAAGCAGTCTTTTTTTTGCCCATCTGCCATTACCGTCAAGTATGATGGCAACATGTTTGGGCACATTTATATCATTTCCAGACATACCTATCCTCCATAGTTTTAAAAACAGGGCAGTACATACCAACTGCCCTTTTGTATATATCAAACTGTCATGATTTCTTTTGATTTGTCTTCCATCATATTATCGATCATTCCGACATATTTGTCAGTAAGCTTCTGGACCTTATCCTCAAGCTGTTTTGCCTCATCCTCTGATATCTCGTTAGCCTTTTGATTTTTCTTAATCAAATCGTTAGCTTCTCTTCTTATATTTCTTATGGCAACCTTGGCATTCTCAGCCTTTTTCTTAACGTCCCTGACAAGCTCCTTACGTCTCTCCTCAGTAAGTTCAGGGAATACAAGACGTATTATTCTTCCGTCATTGGAAGGGGTGATTCCTACGTCGGACACCATGATGGCTTTCTCTATCTCCTTGATAAGGGAAGCCTCCCATGGCTGTATCTGTATAATTCTTGCCTCAGGCACCGATATATTGGCCACTGACTGGAGCGGCGAAGGCGCTCCGTAATAATCAACGGTAATCCTGTCAAGTATATGCGGATTGGCACGTCCCGCACGTATCGACGTATATTCTTCTTTAAGACTTGCCAGTGATTTCTGCATTTTACTTTCAAATTCATTGATCTCCATTATCTTACCCTCCTGATATTAAACGGTTATAACGGTTCCTTTTGACCGTCCCGTTACTGCGTTAACTATACTGTCTTTCTCATCAAGCCCGAATATAAGCATCGGCATATTATTCTCCATACATAAAACGGACGCCGCAAGGTCTATAACTCCGAGCTTTCCGTCAACAATCTCAGCAAATGACAGCGTATCATATCTGACCGCATCCGGATTGGTCTTCGGGTCCGAATCATATACTCCGTCAACCGCCTTTGCTGCAAGAATGACGTCCGCCTCTATCTCGATTGCACGAAGGGCTGTTGCTGTATCCGTTGAGAAATACGGATGTCCCGTACCTCCGGCGAAGAACACGACCCTACCCTCATTAAACGCCTGCATTACTCCGTCTTTTGAAAACAGCGTTGTGAACGACCCGCATTCAAAAGGCGTCATAATAACCGTATTGACTCCCACGCTTCTTAATATCTCAGACATGTATATGCAATTCATAACCGTGGCAAGCATTCCTATCTGGTCAGCCTTAGTACGGTCAATATTCTCACTGGTTCTTCCTCTCCAGAAATTACCGCCTCCGATAACGATGGCAACCTCAGTATGATTATCAACTATCTCTTTAATCTGCAATGCAGTATTCTTACATGTTGCTTCATCAAACCCTGATTTTTTATCACCTGAAAGGGCTTCCCCGCTCAGTTTTAAAAGAACTCTTTTATATGCAGCCATACATAACCTCCCCACAACCATTGCCACAAATCCATCCTACATATTATATACTACCTTCGTATATAACGCAACATTTTTATCCTCAAAAACAGCGTGCCACGAAAAAGGGCGCAGGTAAACATTACTACTTGTCCTGCGCCCGGATTGTTATTTGTTCAGAGAATCCTTATATTCATCTGCATTGGTATATCCAATGGCATATATTGTGAATTTTTTATTCTCCTGTCCTTCCGCCATCTTTATCTCGAACTCGTGCTCGGCTATCTCATCTTCCTTAAATACGACTCTTACTGTCGCATTATTCCATCCGTCATTCTGGTAACCGTTCATGGTCTCCTTAAGAACTCCGTCAACGTACAGCTCGGCAACACCAAATTCCTGACTTGAAGTAAGTTTATAGGCTATCATCATATTGCTGCATTTTACCGTCGCCTTAAAGCTCTCACTTCCGGAAGTATGCATCCAGCAGTCAGGGAACCATGGAACACCTTCCTTACCTCCCTTTTTATACTGGAATGTAAGCTGCTGTGTATCAACGTCAGAAAAGCTTCCCGGATCAAGTGATACTATGGCTGAGGTATCGTCAGGATTAACCGTCGCATCAATCATATTCATACCGGTAAATGATTTGCCATATACAGGCTCTACATCATCTATTATAAGGTCGTCATTGCCGCTCACAACAGCCTCGTCCGCGATATAGAATACATTCATCATTGCGTCAGCCATGTATCTGTGTCCCGACACATTAGGGTGCAGTGTATCATCACTAAAGAACCACTTCGTAGCGGCACAGTTCTTAGTGTCATTAGGATCTATAACTTCTGACAGACCATTTTTGATGCTGACCATAGGCAGGTTATATTTCTCACCCAGCGGGATGTAATATTCCTGTTTGCCGGTATCAAAATTAACTGTGTGTGCAAACATCAATACCACTGCCGTCCCCTGTTCAAGAGCCTGACGGATAATACTTTCCATACCCTCGCCCTGAGTGCACTCGTCGTAGTCATTTACGACAAATTCGATACAGAGCATATCAGGATATTTACCGTATTCCATCTGATTGATGATATCATTCTGATAACGTATCACGCCAAGCGACGACGGTGTTCCGCTCATACCTGCGTTGATGAAATGAACATTGCTTCCATCACCTGCGCCGTAAGCCGCCTTAAATTCATTATACGATGTCTCCGCATAGCAGTCAGCATTAGTCGTAACTCCCGTAGCGCCCGCGCCCTCGGTAATAGAGCCTCCGATGTATGCCAGAGTTACGTCCTGTCCGCTTCTGGCTTTATCTATGACCTTCTTAAGTCTGTCAGTATTGCCTGCCGATATGAAAGTATCGTCTATCATTTTAGAGTAATCAGCTCCGGCAAACGGCTGAGTAACTATCTTCATATCACTAATGTTTAATGCGGATGATGATGTAAAATCAATACTG
>CASFAQ010000005.1:0-90589 GCA_949292725.1 uncultured Eubacteriales bacterium
ATGAAGGATATCACCGAGACAGAGCCTATGGTGACTATCAAATCTACGATGAACAAAGGCACTATCGAAGAATTTAACGTGCTGGCCGACGCTCTTGTACAATAAATGATCATATAGGCAAAAATTTACCCTGAAATGCAATTATAAGCTGCGCATTTCAGGGTATTATTTTATGATTATTTCTTAACTCTTACATTGATTACAGCCTTTTGTCCATTGCTTAATTTCAGCGTTATCTTGCATTTACCTTTTTTTCTGCTCTTTATAACGCCCTTTTTTAAACGATCATTTTCTTTTTCTTTACCGATATCTTATATACGCTATTATCATCCGTATCAGATACCTGCACTGTAGCAACCGGTGTAGTGGTCTGTGTCGTTGTCTGCGGAGTTGTCGGTGTATTCTGCACCGGGGGGCGTAGTGGAACTAATGTCGCCACTCCGGTTCCGTTCCAGCGTGAGCCTCTCCAATAATAGTTACCCGCCCTCCTCCACTTCAATCCTCCTCAATCACTTCGCAAATACTGCTCGGATTATTATTATCGATATAATTTCTCAAATATATTTAGAAAATAATGTATCTGCATCATTCAGTATATTTTTTCCTGGTAATATTCAACAAAAAAATTTTTTCTAGAATGTCTTGCAATATCATACTGGTAATGTTATACTTTTTTGCAGAACTTACGTTCGTGCATGTGAATATTTTATGGAGGATGGACATGCAAAGCGCTGACTGGTTTGGTAAAGGGTATTACTCTCTTGGAGCATATTTTAAGAACAGATACGGGCACAGGCTCTACAAGATATCCGTGGATGCAGGTCTTAGCTGCCCTAACAGAGACGGCACACTGGATACAAGGGGCTGTATCTTCTGCAGCAGGGGAGGAAGCGGAGAATTCTCGGTATCTCTTGCTGATGCACTTGATATATGCGGTAGGAAGTCCGATAAGAGGTATATTATATATTTTCAGGCATTTACGAATACATATGGGGATATCGACTATCTTCGGTACATATATACCCGTGCGCTCGCACACCCGAATGTTTACGGCATCTCCATAGGCACGCGCGCCGACTGCCTCGGTGATGACGTTCTAAGGTTACTGCGGGATCTTCATGTCCTGTACAGTAAGCAGGACAAGTTCATATGGATAGAGCTTGGTCTTCAGACTATTCATGAAGGCACTGCATCTTATATAAGAAGAGGATATCCCCTGTCCGTATATGACAGAGCAGTATCCTCCCTTAGTGCTATTAATATACCGTATGTAACCCATATTATATTGGGCCTTCCTGATGAATCATTCGATATGATGCTTGATACGGTGCGGTACGTATGCAGCCGTCCGGGTCTGTTCGGTCTGAAACTACAGCTTCTTCACGTACTTAAAGACACCGACCTTGCAGATGATTATACGAACCACAGATTCAGGACCCTCACCTTTTCAGAATACCTTAATATTCTTACAGAATGCCTGAGGATCATACCCGATGACATAGTCATTCACCGTGTTACCGGCGACGGGCCCCGGGATATGCTTATTGCTCCCGAATGGTCGCTTAAGAAAAGGAATGTGCTTAATTCCCTTCATAAGCTTATGAAGGATAAGGATATCCGACAGGGCGACCGCATATGATATATCAGCCGAACACCCTGCTTATCTGATCTTCCTCGTACTGATGTGTATACAGAGTATAATAATATCCTTTTTTATCGAACAGAGCATCATGCCTGCCCTGTTCCACTATCCTACCGTCGCGCACCACAAGGATAAGATCCGCATCCTTAACAGTAGAGAGACGGTGTGCGATTACTATCGAAGTTCTTCCCTTTATGATGGTATCTATAGCAGACTGTATTCGTCTCTCCGTAATGGTATCCACGGAAGCGGTGGCTTCATCAAGTATGATTATCTTCGGATCGGAAAGAATGGCTCTTGCGAATGATATAAGCTGCTTCTCGCCGGTGGACAGGAGATCTCCTCCCTCGCCGACGTCGCTTTCAAGCCCATTTTCAAGATTGTCTATGATATCATCTGCGGACACAAGACTGAGAGCCCTTCTAATATCCTCATCCGTAGCCGAAGGATTACCATATAAAAGATTCTCCCTTATCGTACCCGAAAAAAGATGCGGAGTCTGAAGCACATATCCTATAGCGCTGTGAAGCCACAGCTGTGAGCGCTCCCTTGCGTCGCGTCCGTCGATCAGTATTCTTCCTGCAGTAGGCTCATAGAATCTGCATACGAGATTTACCAGCGTGGATTTGCCGGCGCCGGTCTCGCCTACGATGGCAATGTTCATACCAAACGGAATCTTAAGACTAAAGTTTCTTAGTACATATTCATCCCCGTCAGGGTATTTAAAACTTACGTCCTCAAATTCTATATCACCCTGTATATCCTCCCAGTTCTGATACTTTGGATTAAAGCTGTCACCGTATTTTTCTACTACCTGCGGAGTATCAAAGACATCCGGTTTGATATTCATAAGATGCGTAAACCTTTCGATATTGACCTGTGTCGTAATAAGGTCGGATATGCAGTCTACAAGCCATCTGATCGGTTCCATCATACCCTGTGCATATGACATGAACATGGAGAATGTACCAACCTCGTTTTCAGCAATGTAGCCTCCACACCAGAGAACTATTGCAATTGCACATGAGGACGCAAAATTCATTGTAGCGGCAAACATTCCCCTAAGCCTTGCTCCTTTGACTGATGTGCTGAGCATCGCATCCGTATCCTTTGTAAAATGTCTGCTCATTTTATCCTCTATTACAAGCGTTTTTATGGTCTTTGCCCCGGTAATCCCCTCGTTAAAATTACCGGTTATCGTTGAGTTAATCTCACGTATTCTGCGGTTTACCTTTATCAGCCTGTTCTGAAACAGCGAGAACATAATCACTATAAGCGGTATTATCATAACGACATACAGCGCAAGTCTGGCATTAACCGCAAACATTACTACGATTGAGCCCGCAAGATAGGAAAGATGCCATACCGCATCCATAAGCCTCCATGACACAAGCGTTCCTATACGCGCGGTATCGCTGATAACCCTTGCATGTATATAACCCACGCTGTTCTGATTATAGTATGAAAATGAGAGCATCTGCAGATGTCTGAATGCAGCATTTCTCAAATCTCGGTTAATGCTTACCTCTATCTGGGTTGCACGCGATGCCGATATGTAATTAACTATTCCCGCACTTATGATAGTGATTATATATATGAAAATAAACTGCGGCAGTGTATCAAGCACGCCCTCGCCCACATAATGATTGAGCGCATATCTCTGATAAACAGGCAGGAGTATATCCGTAAGGCTTCCAAGCAGCCCGCATGTTATCATAACGGCTATGATCAATCTGTATTTTTTCATGTACGGAATTATTTTTCCTACGCCAAAGAATTTCATACCTCTCTATCCTTCCTTATGCTTCCCTGTCTTTTATGCCACCTGACTGGATCTCATATATTTTCTGATATATTCCCCCGGCGCCCTTTAGCATCTGATGCGTTCCTTCCTCCACTATCCTTCCGCAATCAAGCACAATTATCTTATCCGCCTTACTAAGCGTTGTGATTCTGTGCGAGATAAGTATCACGCTTGCCTTATGAAAATGTTTTTCGAGAGCATTTCGTATTTTTTCGTCCGTCTCGGTATCCACGGCGGAGAGCGAGTCGTCAAATATCATGATCGGAGTATTCTGAGTAAGAATCCTTGCAATGGCAGTCCTTTGCTTCTGACCTCCCGAAAGAGTTACTCCCCTCTCTCCGACAAATGTATCATAACCCTTTTTAAAGCCGGATATCGTCTCCTCCATACATGCAGTCCTTGCTGCCTTGCGAATCTCACTCAATGTAATATCCGATCTTGTGATTCCGATATTCTCAGCCAGAGTCCTTGAAAACAGATATGGTTCCTGAAGAACCATTCCTATATTGCTTCTGAGGTACTCCGCCTTTATGTCGGCAATATCAACGCCGCCTATGCTGATACGTCCCGAATTCTCGGGCAGGTCATACATTCTGTCCAAAAGAAGCATAAGGGTAGATTTGCCGCTTCCGGTGCCACCAAGTATTCCAAGCGTACTTCCTCCCTTCATGGTAAATGATATATTGGAAAGTACTTCATTGCATCCTTCATATGCAAAACTTACGTTGTCAAATACGATATCGCCATCCATGGGAGGTGTGAGCGCGTCAGGTCTGTCAGTCTCAATCTCCGATTCCATGATGTATCGTATACGCTCTATTGCGACTCTGGTCTGGCTCATATCCGATATCATTCGTCCAAGCTGTCTTATGGGCCACACAAGAAGTGAATTATATGAAATGAACGCAATATATTCTCCGGCGCTCATCGTTTTATTGATGCAAAATACCGCTCCAAATACAACCACAAGCATAACCTGCAATCCTGACAATATATCAGAGGTGCTCCAGAACCTGCTCATAACCTTGGCAAGACTGACCCAGAGCCCCGTATATTTTTCATTCTGCGCTACGAACCGCTCTCTCTCATACTCTTCCCTTCCAAATGTACGTACGACGCGCACTCCGGTAAAATTCTCCTGCGCCATGGCTGATAATATCCCCTCATTTTCATCACATTCCCTGAAGCCCCGTCTGAGTTTTTTGTGAAATATAAATGAATAGAAAATAATAAGCGGCATGGGAACAAGCGCTATAACACCAAGCGTTATATCCATTGAAAACATGAAAGTTACCGATAATACAAGCAGTATTATAATACGAAAAACCGACATAAGCTGCTCGGAGATGAAATTCTTTATCGTCTCAATATCGGACGTGCACCTTTGAATGATGTCACCGGTCCTGTTCTTCATATGCCATGAATAAGGAAGATGCTCAATATGCGAAAAAAGCGAATCCCTCATATTCTTGACAAACATCTCTGACGCCCTTGTATTACTGACCCGAAATATGTATTGGAAGATAACCTTAACCAGCGCTATGAGTACAACGGCCAGCGCCATGATCCACAGATTCTTCCTAAGATATGCAAATCCACCGAATATATTTACGATATCCATTATGCTGCCGGAAAACTCTGACGGATTGCCTCCGATAACATTATCCACTGCCATTCTGATAATCTGGGGATTAATCATATCCGCAAGCGCCATGGCTATTGCAGATATGATACTTATAAGGAACATTCCCCTGCATCCCTTAATAAATCTATATATCATTATCCTATCCACCTGATCCACCTGTGTTTAATAATCAAAAGGTCCCGAAAATACAGCATTTTCAGGACCTTTTGAAGTGGAGTAGGCGGGAATCGAACCCGCGTCCAAAGCATCTTCCATTGTACTTCTACAAGCTTAGCCATCCATTTGACATTCCCTCTGCCACACCCCGGATGGCGGGGTTATGGGTTTGGTAGCTTTTTAGTACGCCCATATGCTAAAAGCATCACATATGTCGTTTCCTGCATGAATGATGCCCGGCACACTAAGCGCAGGTACTAAGTGGCGGACAGCTGCCATTAGGCAGCGATTGCTAAATTATCTTCAGCGTTTATTTTTAATTTAAGATTTGACGCATCTACTACGGCTTGCTTCTCCAACTTCTAATACCCTGTCGAAACCTTTACTACCCCAAAATATGATTAAGTATATAATATATACTCACTGTCTGTCAAATGCGTAATGACGAAGACTTAAAGCTCCTTTCTGCATCACGTCTCAGGTCCTTCTTTGCTATATCCTCTCTTTTATCATAGAGTTTTTTACCTTTACAAAGACCAATCTCTGCTTTTACAAGACTACCCTTAAAGTATATCTTAAGTGGTACAAGAGTATACCCTTTTTGCGCTATTTTGCCGGCAATTTTTCTGATTTCGCTTTTATGCAAAAGCAGTTTTTTTACGCGAAGCGGATCCCTGTTAAATATATTACCCTTCTCATACGGGCTTATATGCATATTATATACAAATACTTCTCCGTCATCTATTCTGATAAAGGATTCCCTGATACTGCATTTACCCATGCGTAACGACTTAACTTCCGTTCCGTATAATTCTATTCCCGCCTCATATTTTTCCTCCACAAAATAGTCATGATAAGCCTTTTTATTATTAGTGATAAGTCCGGTCTGTGTATCTCCCATTATCTATACCTCATCAAACATAAAATCCACCGTGCGCGCCTCGACTGACGCTCCGATAACAATTACACTTACTCTCTGCCCAAGCTCATATACCTTACGGCTATGGCGCCCTACCATTCTGTATCTGTTTTCCTGAAATTCATAATCATCATCATACATATAATCTATCCTTACCATTCCCTCAACTGTATTTGGGAGGGTAACATATATCCCCCAGCCGGCAACTCCGGATATTATGCCCTCATACTTTTCTCCTATATGATCAAGCATATATTCTGCTTTTTTAAGCTTATGAACCTCTCGTTCAGACTCCTCCGCACGCCTTTCCATCCTGCTTGAGTGCGCTGCTATATCCACAAGTATCTCATTATAATGATCTATGCGTTCTTCATCGAGAATTCCGTTAAGATTCTCCTTAATGATCCTGTGAATCATAAGGTCAGGATATCTCCTTATGGGTGAGGTGAAATGGCAGTAATATTTGGCTGCAAGAGCAAAATGTCCGTCCGCTGTGGTCGTATAGTTTGCCCTTTTCATGGATCTTAAAGTAAGCCTGCTTATAAGATCCTCCTGCGGCACTCCGGCAATCTGTCCAAGAAGCTTCTGTATATCCATGGGGTGTATCTCATTGCCCATGGTTCTTACCTTGTATCCGAAATTGCTTATAAAGACCGACAACTCGCGCATCTTCATTATATCCGGTGCTTCATGCGAGCGGTATATGAACGGACTCTCCTGCCAGTAATAGTCCTCCGCAACCGTCTCATTGGCCGCAAGCATGAACTCCTCGATTATCCTCGTGGCAACATTTCTCTCATAAGGTCTTATATCAACGGGCTTTCCCTTCTTATCGAGTATTATCTTGCTTTCAGGAAAATCAAAATCTATCGCGCCCTTTTTCCTTCTTATCGATATGCGAAGTTCGGACAATTCCCTCATAAGCATCAGCATATCGGTGACATCTGAATATTTTCCATATAACTTCTTTCCCGTTACGATGTTATTGACTTCATTATATGACAGTCTGTGATTAACATTGATAACGGTTTCGGCAATTTCGTGTGAGATGATATTGCCGCTTTCGTCAATCTTCATGATACAGCTTAACGTAAGTCTGTCCACGCTTTCATTTAGCGAGCATATCCCGTTAGATAATGCTTTTGGAAGCATGGGAATGACGCGGTCCACAAGATAGATACTTGTGCCTCTCTGCCTTGCCTCATCATCAAGTGCGCTGCCCTCTCTCACATAATCCGCAACATCTGCGATATGCACTCCCAGTGTGTATACGCCCTCATTACAAGTAAGGGATACGGCGTCGTCAAGGTCCTTCGCATCCTCACCGTCTATGGTTACAGTCACCCAGTCTCTAAGGTCCCTTCTGTACTTTATGCTTTCTGCGCTGACCGTCTTATCCATAGCGCGCGCTTCTTTTTGCGTCTCTTTTGCAAATCCTTCGGGAAGTCCCAAATCCTTTGCAACAGAGAGTATATCCACTCCCTTATCCTCAGGATAACCAAGCACGGATATAATCTCACCCTCAGGCTTTCTTACGCCGGGCTCACCGTAATCGGTTATGACAGCTTCTACCTTCTGCCCATGTTTTGCCCCGTTAATGTGCGCCTTTGGTATATACAGGTCATAAAGGATTCTCCTGCTATCCGGAATAACAAATGCAAAATTCCTGCTTCTTGTCAGGGTTCCTACGATACGCTCAGTCTTTCTCTCTATTATATTGATGATTCTTCCCTCACGCCTTCTTCCCATTCCTCTCTGCCTTGTAATAACGACCTCCACAACATCGCCGTGCATGGCGCTGTTCGTATATTTTTCCTTAACAAATATATCGTCCTTATCATCTTCGCAGATTACAAAACCAAATCCGCTCTTTGTCTGTGAGAATGTTCCGGTATAAGTCTCCTGTGAAATATTTCTTCTGCCCATAGATGTCCTTTACTCCCAATTGCTGCTCTTAATTATGCTGTTCCCATAAACCTTAAAAACCCCCTTGCATTCACAAGGGGGCATGTACACTGATCTAATCTACCAGTCAAGGTTAAGGACCAATGATGCAACTATGAATAAAACTCCAAGCACCTGTGTGCTCCTGTGAAGTCCGCCTTCCATTGACCTTCCCTTATTCTTTCCCCAATACGTCTCAGCAGCTCCGCTTATGGCTCCGAGTCCTGCTGACTTTCCTTCCTGAAGAAGAATTACTATAACGAGTGCAATAGCAACCAGAATATATAATACTGTCGCGATGGTTCTGATAACAGGTAACATACAAAATCCTCCTAATAATTCTAAACTAGACAAAGCTTAGTCTAACACATTGCATACGAGATTTCAACAACTTTTTTGTCCTTACCTCTATTTTTTTACAAGAAGTGATTTGCCCGTCATATCCTCAGGCTTATCAAGTCCCATCATTTCAAGTAGCGTAGGTACTATATCCGCAAGGCATCCGCCCTCTTTTAATGAATATCCCTCATCATAATTTACAAGTATAAAAGGAACCGGATTAATCGTATGCGCGGTAAATGCATCACCTGTTTCATAATCCACAAGCTGTTCGGCATTGCCGTGGTCTGCACATATGAACATCTGTCCATCTGCCTTTACAATGGCTTCATATGCTCTTCCTACACACTCATCCACAACCTCTATCGCCTTAACCGCAGCGTCTAAAACTCCTGTGTGTCCAACCATGTCAGGATTGGCAAAGTTGATTATTATAACATCATATTTGTCCGACTCTATGGCCTCAACAAGCTTATCGCACACCTGATATGCACTCATCTCAGGCTTAAGGTCGTACGTTGCAACCTCCTTCGGGGAAGGTACCAGTACTCTGTCCTCGCCCGGATTTGGCTCCTCAACTCCTGCATTAAAGAAAAATGTTACATGCGCATATTTCTCAGTTTCGGCAATTCTCACCTGTTTCATACCTTTAGCCGCAAGAAGCTGTCCGAATGTATTATTAATCTCAACCTTCTTAAATGCGATTTCCTTATTAGGAATGGTAACATCATATTCTGCAAAACATATATAGGTAAGGTCCATTCTCTTACCTCTCTCAAATCCGTCGAAATCATCCGCACAGAAAGCCCTCGTTATCTCTCTTGCACGATCAGGTCTGAAATTATAGAATATTATCGAATCATTTTCTTTAATAACCGCAACAGGTTTGCTATCCTCCATAACAACTATCGGCTCAACAAATTCATCCGTAACTCCGTTATCATATGAAGCTGCAACTCCTTCTACTGCTGATGCGGCAGGATTGCCCTCGCCGTAAACCATGGCTCTGTAAGCTCTTTCAACCCTGTCCCATCTGTTATCACGATCCATGGCATAGAATCTGCCCATAACCGTAGCAATCTTACCTGCCCCGATCTCATCCATCCTGTCTGACAGTTCCTGAACATAATCCTTACCTGATGCAGGAGGTGTATCCCTGCCGTCCAGGAAACAGTGAACATATACTTTATCAAGTCCTTCATTCTTAGCCAGCTTAAGAAGCGCATACAGATGTGTATTATGGCTGTGAACGCCTCCGTCTGAAAGAAGGCCGTATATATGCAGTGATGAATCATTCTTCTTACAGTTCTTTACCGCATCCTGAAGCCCCTCATTGGTAAAGAATGTACCGTCTTCTATCTCCTTTGTAATCCTTGTGAGCTCCTGATAGACGATTCGTCCTGCTCCCATGTTGATATGTCCTACCTCTGAATTACCCATCTGGCCGTCCGGAAGACCTACGCTAAGGCCGCTCGCATAACCCAAAACAGCCGGGTATTTCTCTCTGAGCATGTCCATAACAGGGGTCTTTGCAATATTTACTGCATTACCTTTGTCATTATCATTAATTCCGTATCCGTCCAAAATCATAAGCACTGTTGGTTTCTTAGCCATATTTATTCCTCTTTTCTTATATTAAATAATGCCTCCGGCACTCCTTTTAACAGTTTACATTCAGAGTTAGAATCTGTCAACTTGATTATAAATTTTCATTCTTAAGAGCATCTATAGTATTATCTTTTTTTATCTTACCAACCGAATAAAGCATGGTCGCAAACACCACAACAAATACGCTTGCTACCGATACACATATGCTGTACCAGGGAATATAAAAACTAAGCGTTACTCCATCCGATATAATATTATACAGAAGATATGATACAAGAATTGATACCGGTATTCCATATATCAGGCCCTTCAGTCCGTAAAGCACGCATTCATAATTCATCACCCGCTTCATACCATGATTTGACATGCCCACAGACGCGAGCATTGCAAATTCTCTTCTTCTTAACATAATATTGGTTGACATTGTATTAAATACATTTGCTAAAGCAATAAGCGATATAAGAATAACAAAGCCAAATGCAAACACGTTAATTACTTTTACCATGGCGCTCTGCGTCCTTTTTCCGTCTGTAAAATCCGAATATCCTGCATACGAATCCGTGCCCAGCTCATTTATCATCTGCGACGCTTCCTCATATACATTATTATCCTCATTAACCCTAAAACAATACTCCAGAGATGTACTGTCTGACAACGCCTCCGGCAAAAGAACTTCCATTGCCTCATCAGGTAAAATAACCGATGGCTCTGAAGGATAAACTCTGTTTGCATAGTCAATTTTCCCTGCAATACTTAATTTTCCCTCTGCACAGGCCTCATTATCTGAAAATGCGGTAAAGTCACTTTCATCATCCTGTATTGTATTAGAATATTCATCCTGAAGAAGTCCGTAATACCTGCCGTCATCAGGAATACTTATACCGTTCTCCTCTGCAATCTCCGTATAGGTTTTATAGTCCACAAAACAAACTGTCATTGTAATCTCATTATACTCTTTATCATCAAGAGCAACCTTCGTATCAATTGAGCCGAAGAGTATAAGTACAAAGAGTATACCCACAAAACCATACAATATGTGGAAAAGCCCGGAGTCATCTGTATACCCGTAAAACATAAGCAGACTTGTATGCTCTTTTATATTCCCATTTTCACCATCCGGAAATATATCAGATATATATTCAGCCAATTTTGCAGGCTGCTTTAGCGTTACGTATACCTCTCCGAAAAAGTCCTTTTCATTAACATCCCCTTTATCCTGACATGTAATAGCCGTATATCCCGGACATTCATAATTCTCAATACCAAAATCAAGCCTTTCATAAAATCCAACGACAGTATAAGAACGCAAAACTATATCGCAAAGCGTCTCTCCTTCAATATATGCGTTCGTTTTTGTAAGTTCAATCCCATCTGCCTGCCTTTTGCCAACATATAGTTCCAGCTTATCGCCAAGGTTATGGCTGACATTTCCGTTCATAAACAAATGGTCCGGAAGCGCTATCTCTAATTCATTTTCAGGAAGCCTTCCTTTGGAAAGCCTTACACCCGCCATTTCGGCAAAATTTTCATCTGCAGAAATAATATATACATACGGTTTTGCTTCATTTTCACTTCCTATATCGGCAAATCCGATTACATTAGCCAAGGATTTTGATTCAGTAAGCTTATTTTCATTAATATCAGAAACAACGGAGGCGTCCACATTCTCAAACAAAACTTCATAAGCACCTCCGGTCTTCTTCTCAATAGACATTCCATAATTTAATGCGCTTACAAGTCCTTCTGCAACAGCAGTAAATAATGAAACAGATAATACTATTCCAATTATGGTTACTATCGTCTTCATCTTGTTTTTCGCAGGCGACCTTCTGGTAAATTTTCTGAATATTTTCATCATCACCTCCGAAGCCTGCTATCGCCTGCTATAGCGCCATCTTCGATGGTAATAATCCTGTCGGCTTGTCTGCAAGAACTATTGACGGTGCGTTCATAAGAGCCCTGCCTATCGACACCCTCTGCTGCTGCCCTCCTGAAAGCTGATTAGGCAGATGATGCTTTCTATCCTCAAGCTTAAGAACGTTAAGAAGCTCCGAAAGCCTTTCTTCATTTACTTTCTTTCCATCCATAAGAACAGGCAGAGTCATATTTTCAACAACATCAAGCACCGGTATAAGATTGTAGAACTGATATATAAGCCCAACCCGCCTGCGTCTGAATATAGCAAGCTGCTCATCATTCTTGCTGTATACGTCCTGCCCCGAAAGCCACACCTTACCTGATGTCGGCTTATCAACCCCTCCAAGAATATGAAGCAGCGTAGATTTACCCGAACCAGAAGGTCCGATAATTGCAACAAATTCTCCGGAATCCACAGTAAACGATACGTCGTTAAGCGCACATACTCTGCCCTCGTCTTTTCCATACACCTTTGACAGATTTTCAATTTTCAGTATTTCCATATCAAATCTCCTCTCTCCGCACTCATATGCGACATTATTATTTGCTTGTATATTACTCTTTCACAGTGACATGGAAATGACTGCAATATTACAAATCTGTCATCTTACACAATTGTTTTATAAACTTTCAATGAGCCATTCTATTCGTGTAATCTTCTTTTTAAGTCCTGTAATTATTTCCTGTTTTTTCTATAATCTATATCCTCATCCGAAAGCATTGATATCAAAAGATTAACCGATGTAAGAGGAGTTCTTAACTGATGCGATATGTCGGCAATGGAATCCTTAAGCCATATTTTATCTTTCTTGAGCATTTCTCCCTGCTCTTTTATCCTTGTCAGTACTTTATATATCTCGTCAGAAAGCACGGCAAGCTCGCCTTCCCTGTAATCTGCAATATCCACTGAATAATTACCATATATAATCGAATCAATATCCCTGCATATTTTTTTGATTTTTCTATACCGTAATCCGGTAATCAAAAAATGCAGCGCTGTAAGGAAAACCGCAGCCAGACATACAAACATACCGCCTGTGGCTGCGCATATTATTATACATGTTATATGTATAAATAAGTCCCATACAATCTCTTTATTTCTCATAAAGCCATAAAGTCCTTTCCCTTATGCATCAGTCCAGCCTGTATCCGAGACCGCGAATGGTTTTAATTATCTGCGGGCAGGAAGGATTCTCCTCTATTTTCTCTCTGAGCCTCTTAATGTATACCGTAAGAGTATTGTCATTAACAAAATCACCTGCTACGTCCCATATTTCCTCAAGCAGCCTGTTCCTTGACATTACATTACCTCTGTTATTGACAAATACCAGAAGCAGCCTGTATTCCAATGCTGACAAGGGCACCTCGCATCCGTCCTTTAAAACAATTCCTCTGTCCGGGTATATATTTACATTTTGGGACAGTGCAATACTTCCCGGACCTGCATATCTTCTTTGGACACTTCTTATGCGTGATACAAGCTCTCTTGGTCTGAAGGGCTTGGAAATATAATCGTCAGCTCCCATATCAAGTCCTGCCACAACACTGTATTCGTCGCCTGAAGCAGTAAGAAATATAACCGGATAATTCCTCTCTTTAGCCGCGGTACATACTGCGAAGCCATTGCCGTCAGCAAGCGATATGTCAACAAGAAGAATATCATATATATATATATTGTTCCATTAAGCTTACCGCCTTATTCTGTCCGTTAGCCGTATCAACTGTAAATCCCTCGCTCACAAGAAATTCTTTAAGGCTTTCAACTATGCTCTTATCATCTTCAACCAGAAGTATCCTGTTCATCGCAATCCTCCTCCGACGGATTCACATGTATCATAATATGCTTTATCTTGGGAAATTTTTTTTCAAGCCCTTCATGAACACTTTCGGCAATTGCATGAGCGTCTCTAAGACTCATATCTCCCCGTACTATTATCTCTGCCTCAACATATATCCTGTTCCCAAAAAGTCTGGTCCTTAGGATGTCGATTCCAAGGACTCCTTCCTGTTCATTTATGAATTCTGCTATCTGTCTTTCATCCTCAGGTGTACAGGCGCGGTCGGTTATCTTACTTATCGCATCCCGTATAATATCAAATGAAGCCTTAAGGATAAACAGACATATGATTATGCTTGCTATCGTATCCATTATGGCGTATCCCGCCATTGAACATGCGATGCCTATGAGCGCACCCACGGACGACATCGCATCCGTCCTGTGATGCCATGCGTCAGCCATAAATACCGCCGAATCCATGATAAGCGCATAATGCCTCGTGTACCAGTACATGGCCTCTTTAACCGCTATGGATACGACTGCAGCCACAAGCGCAAGAGCTCCCGGTACTGCTATATCGTCATAGTTGCCACTTGCAATCTTTGTCGCTGCACCAATACCTATGCCCAGCCCGGTAAGCATAAGTATGCTTCCAAGGATAAACGCGGCAACACACTCAAGTCTTTCATGTCCATATGGGTGATCTTCGTCCGCATCCTTCTCGGAAAGCTTCATTCCTATATATGCTACAACTGTAGTAATGATATCTGACAAAGAATGCACCGAATCAGATATCATGGCTCCGGAATGCGCCCATATGCCGGCAAATAATTTGAATGCCGAAAGAATTACATTTCCGATTATTGTTACTATAGATAGTTTTTTTGCCATTCCGGTATAATTATAATCCATACTCATTGCCCCTGTATGATACTTTGGTTATATTTTATCCATTATATGCTCAGCAAGAGCTTTATGTCCCTGTTCCGACAGATGAAGTCCGTCGCCGGAGAGGCTTACATCCGGGATATCAGCATCAAGAAATGCCCATCCGCGCTCTGCGGCCTTTTGTTCCAGCAGTCCTCCAAGCAGATGAGAGTTTTTCATAGAGGTCTCGTCAAATTCATCTCCAAGAGCCCTTTTGTCAATCCCTTTCGGAGATATAAGTATTATCCTAAACTTTTCCGGCTGTTTCTCCAAAAGAATTCTTTCCATACCGGATACAAGCTCCACAATCGAATCTGCAATGTCAGCCGCCGACTTATTATATCTTTTCTTTATATCATTATTACCCAACATTACTATAAGTATATCAATGGGTCTGTGGGATAATACACAGGCATCGGCGTAATTTCTTCCGTTCAGATACGGCTCGTCCACATCTGTTTCATTGGCAGTACGCCCGTTAAGACCTTCCTCCACTATCTGATATCTGCCGGCAAGATTTTTTGCGATAATTCCGGTCCATCTTGTATCCCTGTCGAAACGCGTGCATCCGTCCGAACAGAATCCCCAAGTATTGGAATCCCCAAAACATACTATACTTCCCATCACGCATTCCTCCGAATTATCTGTCAAGCTCTCTTATAAGGTTAACCATCTCTATTGCTCCAAGAGCACAATCATATCCTTTGTTGCCCGCCTTGGTTCCCGCTCTTTCAATCGCCTGTTCAATCGTATCCGTCGTAAGTATACCAAACATTACCGGAACCTCGCTTGAGAGCGCAACGCTTGCTATTCCCTTGGACACCTCGCTGCACACATAGTCATAATGGCTTGTGCTTCCTCTTATTACTGCGCCAACGCATATAACCGCATCATATTTTCCGCTTCCGGCCATCTTCTTTGCAATAAGCGGAATCTCAAATGCTCCCGGAACCCATGCGATATCGACGTCATTCTCATTGACATCATGTCTTACGAGTCCATCCATAGCTCCGCTTACAAGTTTTGACGTTATGAATTCATTAAACCTTGATGCTACGATTCCGATTCTTATACCTGATGATACTACTTTTCCCTCAAATGTGTTCATGATAAATATATCCTCCTTAATAAATTAATTAATAATCTAATATATGACCCATCCTTATCTGTTTGGTCTTAAGATACTTAAGATCATAATCCGTGGCGTCCATCTGAATAGGCACACGTTCCGTTATGGACAATCCGTAATCAGAAAGCTGATATACCTTATCCGGATTATTGGTCAGAAGCCTTAATGAGCGGACTCCCTGATCCCTTAAAATCTGTGCTCCGATATAGTATTCTCTCAGATCACCCGGAAAACCAAGTGCAATATTGGCCTCAAGCGTATCAAGGCCTCTTTCCTGAAGCTCATAGGCGCGAAGCTTATTGATAAGCCCTATGCCCCTTCCCTCCTGACGCATATATAAGAGTATTCCTCTTCCTTCTTTTTCAATCTGTGTCATTGCGGCTGCAAGCTGCTGTCCGCAGTCACATTTAAGTGAGCCAAATGCATCTCCGGTAAGGCATTCTGAATGTACCCTGCAGAGCACATCCTTTCCATCCCCTATATCACCCTTAACCAGGGCAACGTGATGCTCCCCGTTAAGTTTGTTGACATATCCGCATGCCCTGAAAGTTCCGAATTTGGTAGGAAGAAGTGTGTCAGTCTTTTTTTCGACAAATATCTCGGTGCGCTTACGGTAACTTTTGAGATCTTCTATAGTAATCAGTGTAATATTCCATTTATCTGCAAGCTCTACAAGCTCCGGCGTACGCATCATGGTTCCGTCCTCGCGCATTATTTCACAGCATATTCCACAGGTTTTAAGTCCTGCAAGCCTTAGCAGGTCAACTGTAGCCTCCGTATGCCCGGGTCTGTCAAGCACGCCGTTCTTCCTTGCAAGAAGCGGAAACATATGCCCCGGTCTCCTAAAGTCCATGGGTCCTGCCTCGTCATCAACGCATTTCATGGCTGTAAGCGACCTCTCGGCAGCCGATATACCAGTTGTTGTATCCACATGGTCTATGGATACCGTAAATGCAGTTTCGTGATTATCCGTATTATGACTTACCATTTGCGGAAGCGCAAGCTTATTGACATACTTCTCGGACATTGGCATACATATGAGACCTTTTCCATATTTTGCCATAAAATTAATGTTTTACGTTCAGACATATAATCACTCCTTTTATCAGAATCCGTTTTTGTACAGAAAATCCATTGTAATACCGTCGGTTTTTTTCTCATTCACATCATAGGGTTGCAAAAGCTTTTCTACATATTTGCCTATGACATCATTTTCTATGTTAACCGTATCCCCGGGTTTTTTCATGGTGAGTATCGTCTGTGACGCGGTATGCGGAATCACAGATACCGAAAAGTCACTATCAGTTACACCCGCTACAGTAAGGCTTATGCCGTCTATTGCAACGGAGCCCTTCTCAACTATATATCTTATTACTTCTTTCTGTGTCTTTATCCTGTACCATATTGCATTATCATCCCTTGTAACACTGCATATGATGCCGGCCCCATCCACATGTCCGGATACGATATGTCCTCCGAATCTTCCACCGGCAGACATAGCCCTTTCAAGGTTAACCGGGCTTCCCGGTCTTAGCGTGGCAAGCGATGAACGCCTTAGAGTTTCGTGCATAACATCCGCACAGAAACCTTCATTTGTAAATGATGTAACCGTAAGACACACTCCGTTTACCGCAACACTGTCTCCAATATGCATATCATCCGTGATATATTTCGCTTCAATTACCAGGACGGCCGAGTGCGCTCCCTTTCTTATCATATTTATGCGTCCGACCTCTTCAATTATCCCCGTAAACATGATTCACCACTTCACTTTCTATAAGATAATCTTCGCCAAGCCTTTCCGTGCTTATATGCGAAAGCCTGAGTGCCTGATCCATGAGCTTATATCCTTCTCCCCTTACCGGCGACGGCGCAGCGTCTCCGCCGACAATCTTAGGCGCTATATACGTCTGCACTCTGTTTATTATACCCTGATTTACTGCGGACCAGTTAAGAGTTCCTCCCCCTTCAAGAAGAACACTGTCTATAGTCATCTCACCGAGTTTTTTCATAAGTTCCTTAAGGTCCGTATGCCCACAAACTTCATTGACGGTAACGATCAATTATGGTTCTTACTTCATTTGCGCTTTCTACTATAGTAGAACTTAGTGGGGTGCTAAGATTCGAATCGCATATTATCCTTATCGGGTTCTTCTTTCCCTCCAGCCTGCAGGTAAGTGACGGGTTGTCTGCGATAACGGTTCCTACACCAACCATTATTGCGCTATAGCGGTGTCTGTCTTCATGAACCCGCTTTCTCGCCTCTTCCCCCGTAACCCATTTGGAATCACCGGTGCAGGCGGCTATCTTCCCATCCATTGTCATGGCATATTTCATAACTACATAGGGCGTCTTATGAGTAATATAATGGAAAAACACATAATTCATCGCATCGCATTCTTCCTTCATATAATCCGTTTCCACTATTATGCCGCATTGACGCAGCATCTCGTTGCCCCTTCCGCACACCAGTGGATTGGGGTCCCTTGAGCCTACTATAACTCTTTTTATACCGGCTTCTATTATAGCTTCCGTGCACGGTGGCTGCTTGCCGTAATGACAGCAAGGTTCAAGTGTCACATATATATCTGCGCCCTCCGGCGACTCTGTACAGGAATTAAGCGCATCTCTTTCCGCATGAAGCTGTCCGTAGCTTCTGTGATACCCTTCTCCGATAATTCTCGAATCCTTTACGATCACCGCTCCCACAAGCGGGTTTGGAGAGGTGTATCCCTCCGCCTGCTTAGCAAGCATAATCGCACGTCTCATATAATCTGGACCATTCATATTCTCATCCCCACATTTCCGATACCATTTCGCATTCTTCTCAAATTACACCATCAAAAAATGCCCAAAGACTCAACTCAGGGCATAAATACGCATACGAATATAAACCTGTCTTCTTCCATCCAGACTATACTGTCGGCTTCGGAATCACACCGAATCATGCCTTGCGGCTCGTGGGCTTTACCACCGGTGAGGAATTACGCCTCGCCCTGAAGATATATCGTTATCTTATTAAACTTTTTACATTATAGACCTTAAGGAATGATTTTGCAAGAGAAAAATTCGTCTTACGACAATTGACACATATGTTAATATTACATATACTAATCTCTAAGGAGGTTGATAATATGTCAGTATTTAATGAAACCGATATCGATAACAGTTGCATCAATCCATACCGTCTTATAGGCAGGAACTGGTTCGCACTCACTGCCGCAAAGGATGGCAAAGTCAATACCATGACGGCCGGCTGGGGCGGGCTCGGAGTAATGTGGGGAAAAAACGTATGCTTCGTGGTTGTCCGCGAAAGCAGATATACTAAGGAATTTATAGATAATACGGATACATTCTCGCTTACTTTCTTTGCGGACACACCGGCAAACAAAAAAATCCTCGGTTATCTTGGAAGCGCTTCCGGACGTGATGAGGATAAGATAGCCAATGCATCCCTTACCATAGACTATCATAACGATACTCCGTATATAACCGAGGGCAATATGGTGTATATATGCAAGAAGCTGTATCGTTCTCCAATGCCGAAGGAATGCTTTATCGACGCTAAAATAGAGCCTTCATGGTATAAGGACGGCGATTACCATGACTTATACATCGGCGGGATAACCGCCCTTCTTACCAAAGAATCATAATTAATCAGGCAGTGCGATGACTCTTACGTCTGCACTGCCTTAATCTGTCTGCTACTGTAATTCTTTAAACTCTTTCTCAGCTTTCTCAAGTTTATTAAGATTCGTCACATATTTTTTCTGATTGGATGTCAGTCCGTTATAACTGTCCCTTATACGCTTAAGTGTTTTCTCGAGAGCATTCTTCCTGCTCTGCACAACATTTCCTATACGGTCTATCGCATCCACTACAAACTGCGCTATCTCCTTATCCCCCTGCGCGGTTGTGGATGTGGATTCCGTACCTGCAAGCTCGTAGCATATAACAGGAGTGCCCTTTTCTACTATGTTATATATCTTCTCAGCCACATAAAACGGAAGATTGATACATCCGTGCGAGCCGCCCGCCTTATACAGGTTAGCTCCAAATCTGTTACGCCATATGGCATCGTGCATTCCTATGTGCTTGTTAAACGGCATCCAATAAGACACAGGCGTCTCATAATCCTCTCCTACAAGTGTAGCGTCCCTTTCCTTATAGGTTATACCGTACACGCCGGAAGGTGTCCTTCTGTCCGGAGTATCCTTCCCCGACACAAAATCAGACTCCAGAACCATGCTCCCATCTTTATATACATACAGATGCTGTGCCGTAAGATTGATCTCGACATATGTATTACCATAATCATTGGCGCCGTACTGACTTGCCTCCTGATAATACACCGGCTTCCGATTCTCCTGTTTGCCCTTCTTCACAAGCTTAACAAGCTCCTCCGTCTCGGCCGCACGGTTCATCCACCAGCCATAATCTCCCTCGCTAAGTGTTATCTCTTTACCATATGTAGTCACAAATTTTCTCGTTCTGAATATGGTATCATATTTCGAACCAAGGCTGTCAACGAACGCCCTGACCTTATCCGTATCTATCGTAACTTTTCCCTTCTTGCTGATGTTCATCCATTCATACACAACGTCGCCGTCAACCACGACCTCATCATCACCAAATGTATATACTATCCTCGTATCAGTAAATCTGTTAAGATATTCTGCCTGTTCCGTAATATCCTCATCCGTACTGTATACCCCGGGCTCCACGTAGCATCCTTCTTCATCAAGGTCTATCTCATCATCCATACTTAAAAGCGCATCGATAACAGCCCCTTTAAGCGCATCCCTGTCTATAGTATTGCCAGGAACCTCTGGTAATATCTTAAATCCCTCACCTGATACGTAATCCGCAATGTATGCATCCTCTGGTTGTACTACATCGGTAGAGCTTACGCATTCCAAGCTTCCTATAACATCATCCAGCATTTGTTCATCATACTGCATATCAAATTTCGAGGTAAATACAGTCTTCTCAAACAGATGCTTCGGCCATTCAAGTATGTTCTGTGCCGCAATGAGCTTCTCGCCATAATCCTCCGTTACAAATGCAAGCTTAACATCAGCACAGTCTATGACCTCAGTCTCATCCTCTCTCGTAATAAGAACAAGCGAATAATCATCAAGCATACTGTTGATCTTTTTCTCAATACCCGCCTGAGATTCACCCGATATGCTTACTTCCTGTATGTAAGTATTGGGAAATACATGACTGTTAAAATATATCGCTACTATAAAATACGCTGCCAGCAGAACAACAACTATGGCAGCCGCTGTAATGACTAATTTCTTTCCAACTGACATTCCGTCTTTTGCCTTCATGAACAATCACCCCTTAGTGCCGTTAGTAGTTACTATTCTAATGGTTTGCGGAGGAAAAAGCAATTGGAAAAGTTACGCAAATCACAAAAACTGAGCCAAAGTCACATTACGACTTTGGCTCATAAAAAATATGGGAATTTTGTATGTAGACGATTTGGTCTACTTATTCGTCATTTAATGCAAGCTTACCTGTTGCTCCGGTACGGACACGCATTACATCTTCAATTCCGCTTACGAATATCTTACCGTCTCCAAGACCGCCTGTGTAGAGTGCCTTTCTTGCGGCTGCCACAACCAGTTTCGGATCTACAGTCGATACAACGATATCAACCTTAACCTTAGGAATAAGATTCATGCTGGTCTTAACTCCTCTGTATATACCGCTCTTACCTTTCTCAATACCACAGCCCATAACATTGGAAACTGTCATTCCTGTTACGCCGATAGCTGCGAGCGTATCCTTAAGGACTCCAAATCTTTCTTCATTACAGATGATACTGATATTAGTATATTTTCCTGTAGATGCATCCTGTCCAACCTCAATTGCAGCAGGTTTAAGTCCCGTAATATCAACTGCGTTGTCTTCCTCATCCATATAATTGGGAATCGTTGGCAGGAAGTCTGCGTATGCTGATGAAAGACCATGCTCACATACATCAAGACCGATAATTTCTTCCTCAGCAGAAACTCTAAGACCGATAGTATGCTTGATTATAAAGAATACTATTGTCATAAGAACTGCGGTATATGCTGATATTGTAAATATACCGAGGCACTGTATTCCAAGATGATGAAGTCCGCCACCGTAGAATAATCCGTCATTGTAATCAAATAATCCAACTGCTATAGTACCCCAGATACCATTTACCATATGTACTGCAACGGCACCAACCGGGTCGTCAACATGAAGTACGTTATCAAGGAAGTTTACTGCCACATCAACAAGTATACCTGAGACAATACCGATAACCGCCGAACCGATTACATCTACATTTGCACATCCTGCCGTAACACCTACAAGACCTGCAAGAGAAGCATTCAGACACATTGAAACATCAGGTTTGCCGTTCTTAATCCAAGTGAATATCATACATGATACAGTTGCCATAGCCGGTGCGATTGTAGTAGTTACGAATACGGATGATAATGACTCAATCGTAGTACATGCGGCACCGTTGAATCCGTACCAGCCAAACCAGAGAATGAATACTCCAAGTGCACCAAGTGTAAGAGAATGTCCGTGAATAGCATGAACAACTGTTTTACCGTCCTTATCCTTGGTAAACTTACCAATTCTAGGTCCTACAAATATAGCTCCTACAAGTGCTGAGATACCACCGACTGTATGAATTGCTGCGGAACCTGCAAAATCAGTGAATCCCATCTGGCATAACCAGCCCTGTGAATTCCATACCCAGCCGGCCTCAATCGGATATACAACTGCACTGATTACTGCTGAATACACACAGTATGCCAGGTACTTAGTACGCTCTGCCATAGCTCCTGAAACGATTGTAGCAGCAGTTGCGCAGAAAACTAAGTTGAAGATAAAGTTTGAAGTGTTACCTGCTTCTGCAAATCCACTAAAATCTGTAAGTATTCCAAGATTCGGAACACCTATAATGCCCATGATGTAATCCTCTGATAACATCAATCCAAATCCCAGTAACACGAACATCGGGGTTCCGATACAGAAGTCCATAAGGTTCTTCATGATAATGTTACCGGCTGACTTAGCCCTGGTAAATCCCGACTCGACCATTGCAAATCCACACTGCATGAAGAATACAAAAGCCGCGCCAATCAAAAACCAAATCGCAAATTCATATCCCATAATAATTCCTCCCTTTTTCTTATCATCTTTTAGGATAATAAATAGGCTTAAGCACAAAAAAAAGACAATCGGCGAAAGTTAGATACTTATCGCTTATTGTCTCCATTGACTCGACATGTCGTTATGCTATTTACCTGACGAAGCTATATTACATCAGTTTATACACTTTGAAAAGTGACAATTCTGTAGTTTTGTATGGGTACAATTTACCGGTAAAAAATGTAGCCTGCATATCTTCATCACAGGCTGCAACCAAGTCTTTATCTGTATAAGTTATTCAAATACATCAAATGGTATCTCAATCTCATTCGGAGAAACTTCCTTTTCGGACAACGTTTCTTCTGTGTTATCACCGCTGTCGGCAGCATTATCACTTACCGCATCATCAACGTCCGTGGCGTCATCACCATCGGTTACGCTGTCAGTGGTTACCGCATCGTCGGTTGTCACATCATCACTGCTTACCGAATTGTCACCATCTGTCGCATCATCGTTTCTCACAGAGCCGTCATCATCCGGCTTCTCACCACTGTCCGTGTTCTCTTTCCCAACGGATACATCATCGTTCTCATTCTGAGAAGAATATTCAGAATCTCCGGCAACAGGTATATCGCCCTCTACAGCCCCCAAACCGGCATCGGGGGATACATCCTCATCCCCTGTTATACCGTTAATGAACGCTGCAAGCGATATCACAAGCAGAATTCCTATAATAGAATAGGAAATATATGCGAACAGACTTCTTTTTCTTCTCATTACTCATCACCCGTATTTTATAAGTCTCCTTTATTCTCCAAAAAATATTTCCATGAAATCCATAGTCACATCACTTTGCGCTTCCTCTGCATATTTTCCTGCCAGGGTATTCGACTCAGACGACGTAATTATGATATCCTCATCAGAAAATGATACCACCGAAATCGAAAGATTTTCATAATTTTTCTTCATGCAAAACCAGCCATCCTTTCTTATAAATAATGTAAGGACAGTTATATGCCGACAGTAGTATTTTCATCAAGATTGCTTATTTAGATTGTATTCTAAAATGATTGCACAGTCAATAGCACCCACCTAAAATAACAACAATAATCGTGCAACCCCCTCCCCGAAAACTATTTTCGTCGGTAACACATTCGCTCAAATATATTATAATTATTGCACATTTAATTAATTGCACATTAAATATGCACAGTTATATGCACTGTCATTACATACCAAGATTGCTAAATACACACTATCTATGAATGGAGGATGATACGTATATGTTGATGTCAAGATACGAGAAAAAACTAATGTCCGTCGTAATGACTGCCGTTATAATACTATCATGTTTTGCCCTTGTTCCCGGTTACGTTAAGGCCGCGGACTCATCCGAGCCACAGGTCAGCGTACTCGGAGCCACACTGAGACTTGCTGACAGCGATAACAGCGCCGAAGGCAGACAATCCATGCGAATCGGAATCAGGGTGGCGAGTGCTGATAAGGCAAGCGATTGCGCAATCAGGCTTACAGTAAACGGCAAATCCTACACCGTAGCCACAAGTGATGCGGCTAAGGGTGATGATACAGGCTATGTTCATAATAAATTGCATTCTATAAACAATGAAGATAACAGCGTTGTGTACGCTGTAGTTCTTACTAACATACCGTATAAGCATTTCTATACGCCTATTGAGATAAAGGGACGTGCGATAACAAACGACGGAACATCTACGACGGTAAATTCAGATAAAGAGAACAGGAATGTCATGGGAATCGTAAATTCCCTGCAGAGTAAGTACCCTAATCTTGGAATTAACATTAACGATAACGGAACCATAGTAAAGAGCAGCGGAGGTGCACTTACCGCTGCTGACCTGGCAGGTTATAGTACTGATTCTCCATCTGATTACGAGACCAAACAGATTGATTTAAATTCCTTTAATGCATACGGTGCATACGGTTCCACTAGTGTAGCGTATAATGCATCCACCGGCATTACTGTTAATGCAACAGGTCTTTCATATTTTACACTGCCTATTGATACATGTGTTCCAGGCGATACCATAGTTGTGCGTATAAAGGGAACTATTGGAGAGATTTCTAAGGGATTCCGTGTGTATCCAAGTCGCGGAGATAACGGACGAATGGTGAAAAATGCGGATATTGAATTATTAGAAGAACCAGGCACGTTCGACAAAACATTAACATACACGATATATGATGATGAACAAAAAAACACGAATGCGACAACCCTGTGTATAAATGGTCCGGCATATGACACTGCCCTTACGGATGTAACCATATCCTCTGTGGAAGTAACATATAAGGGTGGCAACCCTGCACCGACCGCTGTACCGACAGCAAGGCCAACACCGCCAGCACCTGCAACACCTGCACCGGATTATGACTGGACAAAGATTAACTTTGATACTCTGAGTGTTGACAAAACAACACAGTATATAACCGATTCTGGCAGTCTTGTATTAAATAACGCTGATTATATAGAAGTTCCTTTAACTACCGCTCAGCCTAAAGAAACCACGATAGAGGTATATATTACAGGAATATCATATACGGATACACAGGAATTTCGAGTATGGAGTGGCCAAAGAAATAATTCACGCACATCAAATGTTATCACACCGAATACAGGAACATACGGCACAGAATTTGCGCATACTATAGAGTTAAAGCCTCAGACTAAGGAAGATGGAAATAGTGATTATGATAATGTCACTGAATTTAGTCATTTTACTATATGCGCTAAATATGATGGTAAGATTGATGATCTGGAAATAACCTCGCTTTATTACAGGGTTATTTCTGATACAACAGCCAGCGCATCTCTCCCCGATAAATTTGGCGGAAATAGCACGAACGTACCGGACGGATTTGCGGACACAAACGAATCGGTCGCAGGAACTGTTGTAGATATCAGCTACGATTCAACCGCTATAACAGAAGGTAAAACCATAACAAGAAACGCTAAGGTCGTACTTCCAAAGGGCTACGATACTAACGATACTAATACAAAATATCCGGTATTATATATGCTACATGGTCTATTTGGCGACGAAAAAACCTTATATAACGATAAGACACAATATGTCATATGGAACGCTATTCATGCCGGTACTGCAACTGATATGATAGTAGTATTTCCTAATGTATGCGCGAACGAAGCCGGTTCCGGATCAGGATATAATCTTGAACATTATAAGGCATATGATAACTTTATTAATGATTTAATAAAATGCCTTATGCCTTATATTAATAATAATTATCATACCCTTACCGGAAGAAGGAATACGGCAATAGCAGGCTTTTCAATGGGAGGTCGCGAATCGCTCCATATAGGCTTTACCAGGCAGGATTCGTTCAGATACATTGGTGCGTTCTGCCCTGCATTTGGTATATTTGAATATAGCAATTATGGAGTTACCGAAAGCGGACTCTTTAAACAGAAAGATTTTACCATTAGTAACGATTACATCAACGATACACTGATTATTATAGCTGCAGGTAAGAACGATGATATAGTAAAGGATGAACCTAAGCGGTATTCTGACGCTTTGGTAAATAATGGCGTTCCTCATCTTTATTATGAAACTGACGGTAGACACGATTCAAGCGTTTACAAACACGGATTATACCAATTTATAACACGTATATTCAAATAATACTTCTAAGAAAGCATCTCACAAAGCGCCTCCAGGAAGCACACATGGGGGCGCTTTTATATAAAAGTTTAAAAAAAATGATTGACAGCATATATTAATGTAGTACAATAAAATACAGAAACAGAAGGAATCCACTGCTGCAGCCGAAAGCTTAACACGTCTAAGAGATATTTACAGGTACGCTTCGGCACGTACGGATGGCAAGACAGTATACCTTATGCTTGGTCTTGAACTTCAGAACCATATACACTATGCCATGCCCGTCAGGACAATGTTGTATGATGCGATTGAGTACGACTCCCAGGTCCAAAGAACTGCACGCGCCAACAGGCAGCATCCGGTAACATCAGCAGACGACAGCTCTTTATCTGACCATACGAGCGATACATTCCTATCAGGCTTTAGGAAAGAGGATAAGCTCATACCTGTCATAACCCTTGTTCTCTATCTCAAACCTGACAGATGGGACGGGCCAAGAAGCCTTTCCGAAATGTATGCGCCATATGACAAGGCCATAGAACCATATATTAATGATTACAGCATGAATCTTCTGTCTCCGGCAGAACTTGAATCAGATGATTTTAAATTATTTTCTACCGAGATTGGAAAAGTCCTCGAATTCATCAAATGCTCCAGAGACAAGAAGGATATGGAAACGTTTATGAAAGAGAATACCAATCTTAACTTAAGCGGCAAGTCGGTTGTATTTCTTAACGAGGTAACCCATTCAAAACTTACGGTTGATGACAAAGGAGGAGATGTAGTTATGTGTAAAGCGCTTGATGATATGTGTGCAGATGCAATGGAAGAAGGTCTCAAAAAAGGTCTCAAAAAAGGCCTCAGTGAAGGCGAAAGCCGCATGTCCAGACTGATATCTGTTCTGCTTTCACAGAACAACCTTGAAGCCGCAAAGCTGGCAACCAGCGATTCGGATGCCCGGAACAGACTGTATAAGCAGTACAATATTATATAACCACAAATATTCCTTCCATTTGCTTTTCTTCCGGATTGTTCTCATTTTACTTTTGGTTATGAATTGGTAGTCTGTCCGGAAACCACAGGCTTCATGAAGATCATCCGTAATTTTTTCCCGTCGATACAGTGGAATGAATCCCTGCTCCCGTATCCCGGCAAAAAATATCGCTTTTAGTGCGTCTAAGAGTTCTTCACATGTATATTTTGAATTCGGTTTTCTTTCAAGGTAACGGTAGATGGTCAATGCAAGGAAAGAGATCAGAAAATGTGCCTTGATCCGGTTTTCTTCTCGCAAATAAACCGGCCGCGCAGAAAAATCTGTTGTCATGCCCCGGAAGCATTCCTCAATCTGCCATCTGCCTTCACTTACTTTTAAAATATCACTGACTTCATCATCCAAAAGATCCGTACATACTGCATAGAGTCCATCATACTGCGAATCCGGTATTTTTTGTGTCCGCTCCACCTGTTTGTCGCGGATAGATTTCTGATACAGAGCATACTTTGGAGAATAAGTTATGATTAAACGTCGGTGCAGTTTTTTTGTGGTATATGGTTCATCCTTGTAATAAAGCTCTTTGTCATCTTCCGGCAGTTTCGTGATATGATATAAGCCCGTTCTCCTATATGGTTGTATTCCCGGATGGATTTTGAACCCAGTTCGGCATCGCTGCAGTAAATAAATTTCTGGCAGCCAAAATCACCAAGAACTTTTTTTTCCAGCGGCTTCAGCGATGTCTGCTCGTTTGCGTTTCCGGGAAAGAGGGAGAAAGCGAGAGGAATCCCGTCTTCATCCATGAATAACCCCATTTGAATAATCTGGTTTGGCCTGTGCTCTTTACCCTTTCCGTATTTTTTACTGCCGTCCTCCTGTTCGATCTCGAAATAATAATTCGAGCAGTCATAATAGAGGATCGTATCACTCCTTTGACTATTGATGTCATATTTAAACTTATATCTTTGTTTCAATTTTCGGCAGATTTTATTCATCTGCATCTGATAATAGATTGATTGAAGGAAAAGGTAGCCTCCTCGGTAAAAAACCTGCTTATCATAATCTAACTGCCTGTCTGCATGAAATGGGATCATAACCGTTTTAGCTTCTTTTTCCTTCTTATATTTTTCGGTTTCTATTTTCACTTCATTCTTTGCCCATGCAAGGACATCATCTCTTGTCGGACCATGCTTAACCAAAAGCTGTTCTAAAGTTCCCAGCTTGCGGACAATCATGGAAGAAGTGCTGCCATTATCTTTTACATAAGATCTGCAGATGTAAAACGACTCTGCATTTTTTGATTACTCAACTGTCAAACTCGCGTGCAGACAAGCGACTGACAGGATTTGCGTTACATCGTTTTTTAATATATAATGTAGAAATATTAAGAGTAAGGAGAGCCTGTTATGTCACCGTGTGAGTGCATCTGGCGATACCAAAGTATGAAAAAGCATATTTCTACAATAATACTTGTTCTGATATTCTGTGTGGGTCTTACGGTGCTGTTATATCCCGTTGTCAGTGACTGGTGGAACAGTAAAGTACAGACGAGAGCTATTATGTCCTATGAGGAGAGCGTTGCAGATATGGATGAGGCGGATTATGAAGCGGAATTTGCAAAAGCAGATGCATATAATGCTAGTCTTAGAGAGATTTCGATGCCGCTTATGAATTATGAGCAGGTTGAAGGTTATGAAGAGGCGCTTAATGTGACGGGCAATGGCATGATGGGTTATGTGACTATAGACAAGATTGGTGTCAGACTTCCGATATACCATGGAACGTCGGATAATGTACTTAATGTGGCTGTGGGCAATCTGAGAGGTTCGTCGCTGCCGGTTGGGGGCATCGGTACACATTGTGTGTTATCGGCGCATCGCGGACTTCCAAGTGCAAAGTTGTTCTCTGATCTCGATAAGCTTAAGGAAGGGGATACATTTACGATAAATGTACTCAACAGGCTGCTTACATATGAGATTGATCATATTAGTATCGTTGAGCCCGATAAGATAGAGGAGCTTTACATAGATGAAGAAAAGGACTACTGCACTCTTATGACGTGTACGCCATATGGTATCAATACGCACAGACTGCTTGTACGTGCAGTTCGTATAGAGAATGCAAAAGAGGCAGTGACTCTTACAAATGACGCATATGAACTTGATTCACTTATTCTTGCACCGATAGTTGCAGTGCCGCTTCTACTGATACTTTTTGTGTTTGTGCTTGTAAGATATCGCAAAAAGAAGTAGTGGCATAATGCTTTGTCAGATGCAGTATGTATCTATATGTGTTTTCATGACGTCTGCAGCAGAGGGATTCTTGGTACATAACAGTCGGAAGAATGGAACAGAATCCAAGACAGCTTCCGCAAATTTTAATGAGTTTTCGATATGGGACTGCGTCCATGAAGGAGATATCAATCTCTGTACGAAGAAGAGTATTTTTTCGTCCCTGTCAGGAATGATAACCCTATCGTAAGGCGCCTGTCTTAGGAAAGCGATTCCACCTAAAGGATGGGTTTCTGCAGAGTGTATACCGGACGTGCCGCACCATGGCAGACCATATACTACGGCAGAACCATTATGAAAGCCTATCATATTAAGGTCGCCGTTCAGAATAGGAGTGTTGTAATTATCCCTCCAGATGTTGGTGTGGGTGGATTTGCCGGTGCCGGCCATTCCGGAGAAAAGCCAGGCCTTACCCTTATATAATATGGAAGCGGAATGGAGTATGTACTTATCGTTTGCCATGGCAAGGATAAGAAAAGCAAATCTTATGGCATGAAAAAGTTCCGTTACGGCTTCATCGGACTGATTATCCTTACAGTAAACGCTCACATGGTTTCCGTCCTTTGAAGAGATGAGCTCATACACATTGGAACTAAGGAATATGATTACATAACTGTCATTGGTTTCCGATACGATAAGCTCCTTGTTGCGCACGAGGATATTGCCGTTAATATGCTTGTAAGGATGATACGTAAGAACTTGTATCGTCTGATGACAGGTTTGAGCAGGTGGTTCACATGAAAAATCGCTAAAATATTGCTCGCATAGTTTATCAGCGCCCGAAAGCGCTATGTTAAGGTCGCCGATTCGTATATGTCGCGCGTTCATTCCCGAATAATTTGGGGAATTATCGCTCATAATTATATTATTGATCTTAAGGACATTAATATAATCCGATATCTCCTGTTTAAGATCTGCAGGATTGTCCCAGGAAGAATCATATGCCTTTGATATGACATTAAGAAGCTCATCCTCATCGGCGCCGCTGATTATATGTGATAATAAAAGGTCTGCTGTTTCGTTAAGCTTAAGAGCTTTTGAGAAATCAGCTGCCTGCTGGCCGTATGGGATGAGGTATGGTATACCATTAATTAATGTTCTTGTATACGAAGGATTAATCTTCATTATCGGTCTCCTTATCAAATAATATCAATATATTACCATGGAATGTGGTTAAATGCAAAAAAACCCTGTTTTCGGGCTATCCTTGGCAATTTGTTCTTGACAAATGCGTTATTTGCAGTTATAAATTAAATATAGTACTGTTACATATTTGTAATAAAGTAATATATTAGAATTTGAGGAGGAGTTATTCCATGAACAAGACAGAGTTAGTGGCAGCCATTGCTGAGCAGACAGAATTATCAAAGAAGGATGCAGAGAAGGCATTGAAGGCATTTATTGATGTAGTTACGGACGAGTTAAAGAAAGGTGAGAAGGTTCAGCTTGTAGGATTTGGTACATTTGAGATTTCAGAGAGAGCTGCAAGAGAGGGAAGGAATCCGCTCACAGGAGAGACGATGAGCATTCCGGCATCTAAGGCTCCTAAGTTTAAGGCAGGAAAAGCGCTTAAGGAAGCAGTTAACTAACATACATTTCATTACTAAAACTATCTGAGGGCTGTTACTTATAACAGCCCTTTGTTTTTTAAAATAAAACAAGTATCAGGAGATAATATATGAGACTGGATAAGTATTTAAAGGTGTCCCGACTTATAAAGAGAAGGCCTGTGGCCAATGAGGCGTGTGATGCGGGCAGGATAAAGGTGAACGATAAGACGGCAAAAGCGTCGCTTTCCGTAAAACCGGGAGATATCATAGAGATTGCATTTGGCAATAAGAATGTTAAGGTAGAGGTGCTTTCGGTACAGGAGACCTATAATAAGGAAGAGGCTAAGGAGCTGTTCAGATATCTGTAATAATATCATAAGGACCTGAATATACTGTATTAACCTTAGGTACAGGGAGGCAGAATATTGGAGGGGAGCCATAAGCTTCAGATTATGAACAGAAGCGAGATGGTCATAACCGGGGTCTCGGATGTACTGTCGTTTGACGCCGGCGAGGTTATTCTGGAGACGGTACAGGGAACGCTTATGATTCGTGGTGAGCAGCTTCATGTCAGCAGACTTACAATTGATGCGGGAGAGATAGATCTTGACGGAAGGGTTGACAGCATAGCATATTCGGACGCCTCTGCGGGTAAGGCTGCCGGTTCGTTCCTTAGCAGGCTGTTCAGATGATACGGCAGCAGCTTATATATGTAACGGCGTCATTTGCTGCGGGTATGGCGGTTATGCTCTTATATGACATGCTTCTTATAATGCGTCTTATCATAAGGAGGCCGGGCGTGCTTACGGCAGTTGAGGATGTATTATTCTGGATTGGAAGCGGTGTATTTGTATTTTACGTCTTTTACAGATGCAGTGAGGGAGTTGTAAGGGTGTATGCAATCGCTGCGTTGTTTTTCGGCATGTGGCTGTTGCAATGGTCCATCGGGAGACGTATAGTATCATTTGCAGAAAAAATTACAGAAATAATAAGAAAACGCTTGAAATTACTAGTTTACCGTTGTAGAATTAGAATATCAAAAAAAAGCAGAGACTGCTAATGTATGGGTGACATGTATGAAAAGAACCAGAAAAAGAAGGACCGGAACGGGACTTGGCTTCGTTGTATTTACGGTATTTGTACTGTTTGGGATAATTACATATAATAAGATAGGTCTTGACGCCAAATGCAGGGAGCTTAGCGCGCAGAAAGCGGATTGTGAGAAGGAGCTTGCCGAGCTTACTGAGGAATGGGAGAATATGGATGCATACAGGGAGTATGTGTACTCTGATGAGAATATCGAAAGTATTGCAAGAGAGAAGCTTAACCTTGTATATCCTGACGAGATAGTGTTTGAAGCAGAAGATGAGTGAATTTGTCATAAGATGTAGATGAGTTTTGTAGAAGGACGACGTCTTTTTACAAAACTTTTTTTTTGCCCCTTATATACTGTTAGGACAATATCAGTTTGAAAAGGGGGATATATGTGAGACCGGTTATTGAACTTATAATATATTTTTTTATGGGGAGAGTAAGTTTTTTTAATATAAGCCCGGTTCCGCTTGCGGCATTTGCCGTTGCGCTTGCGGAAAAAAGAAAGAAGAATCCTGCAGTGCTTTGTATACTGGCAGGAATATTTACAAGATGTATAATTTCGTTTTCACCCGAGCAGGGAGGAGATATGGTAAAATACTGCCTTATCATTCTGACCACTCTCACCACCGACTGGCTTTTGTACAGGCGAAAGATATACCTTGGTCGTGTTGGCATTACATATCTTGTGGCAGCGATTTCGGCTGTTGTGGGTATGTGCGGAGGCGTGTTTGACTCGTATGAGAATATTCTGTTGTCGCTGTGTGAGGGCGCGCTTATCATAGTATGTTCGACTCTTTTGCATTACGGAACACATCTTATACGGTACGGCAGGATAGGACAGGCTCTGACAAGTGAGCAGCTTATAAGTGTTGTGCTTATGCTGACTTTTTGTGTAAATGGTTTCTTTGAACCGGCGCCGGATATTATATCGATACGTAAGGGGATGCTGTTTCTGCTCATTCTTTACATGTCGTTCAAATACGGCGCACAGGCCGGAGCAATCATGGGGGCTGCGGCGGGCGTCAGTGCGGGAGCTTACGGCGGCGGGGCAGCGCTTGTCGGTATGTACTGTATAGTCGGTATTGCAACGGGTATTGTGAGGGAAGCAGGAAGATGGGCGAGCATAGCTGTATTTATCGTATCGGGACTGGCGGTGGGGCTTATATACCCGGATGAGTTGTGGAATCCCGCGGAGCTAAAAGCTCTTTTGTCTGCCGCTGTAGGATTTGTCTTTTTGCCCAGGAGTATTCTTGTGCTGGATAGTAAGGGAGATGGCGGCGCCGGCGAGATTGTATACAATAACGTAAGAAATGAGGTGAGTACAAGACTTCTTGATTTTTCTGAGGCATTTGACCATCTGGGAGATGTATTTGCCAGGGATAATCAGGAAAATGAAGTGATAAATCCTGACAGTACGCGTAGGATAGTGGGAAATCTTGTGTCAGGTATATGCGGCGGATGTGAGAATGTTTCGTACTGCTGGGAGCAGAAATACTATGATACGTATCACGAAACACACAGAATGCTCTGCAGTGCGGAGGGCTGTAACAGGATAGAGTATGAGGACGTTTCGGCTGATTTTGCTGAAAGATGCGTGCACTTTAATGATTTTGTACACGAGACCAATAAGCAGCTGGAGCTTATGAGGATGAGTACTCTTATGTCTAACCGCACCAGGCAGAATAAGATGCTTCTTGCCGGGCAGATGAAGGAGATATCGAATCTTATCAGGGAGCTTGAGAAGGATGTTATGGGCATACGCAAAAAGGAGCTGCGTGAAGAAGCAAGAATTATCTCCGTTCTGTCGTCATATGGGGTGAAGATAAAGAAGCTTGCAATTATTGAAAAGGATGGCGGCCGTGCGCGCATATGTATGAGGGCAAGGGCGCATAAGGGGATGTGCATTACTACTAAGGAGGTTGCTGAGATAATCTCAGGCGTGTTAAGGAACAGATGGATTGCGGCGCAGGAGTGTGGATGTATAATACCGAAGGATTACAAGGAGCTCGTATTTGTTCAGGATGTGAATTATTATCTGCTTACGGGCGTGGCGAGGGCTCCCAGGGAGGGAGAGGAGATCTCCGGGGATAACTATTCCGTTCTTTCGCTTCCTACAGGTAAGGTTGTGATGACGATTACGGATGGAATGGGTACGGGTAGCGCCGCATATGATGAAAGCGAGGCTGTAATTGAAATGATAGAGGGGCTTTCTGAGGCGGGATTCTCAGAGAGCATGGCATTAAGGCTGGTTAACTCTTCCCTTGTATTTTCGAGGGAGGGAGAAAATTTTTCTACGGCTGATATGAGTGTAATAGACCTTAATACAGGAATGTGCGAGTGTATCAAATGCGGTGGAGCGGTTACATTTATAAAGAGAAAAAAAGGCGTGGAAACGGTGAAGCTTTGTGCAATGCCTGTGGGCATACTGCCTGAGGCTGAACCTGAAAGTACTACGTATAAGTTGCGGGATGGGGATATGGTAATTATGATAAGTGACGGAATTCTTGATGGTGCGTGTGTGGATGTATCGGAGGATATTATAAAGGATATTATCGAGAAGGATAATGGATCAAATCCTCAGGCGATGGCAGAGCGCATACTCATGGCCGCAAGGAATAATTCAAAGAGGCGTAAAGGGGATGATATGACTGTTCTTGCATGCATATTATGGCATAAGGAGTAGAATTACCCTGCCGTCTGTGATATAGTTAGATTTAACATATGCGAGGTGAAGTCTATGTTACAGTTGGCGGATAAGGTGCGTTCATTTATAAGGGAAAATGACATAATATGCCCGGATGACATCATAGTCATAGGACTGTCGGGAGGCGCGGATTCGGTGTGTCTTCTGGATATACTGGGCGGGCTTAGGGAGGAATACAATCTGACCCTGTATGCGGTGCATGTTAATCATGGCATAAGAGGAGAACAGGCTGATTGTGACGAGGAGTTTTCCGTAGAACTGTGCGGACGATATGGTATAGAGGCGTCGGTGTATCGTTATGATGTTCCGTCCATGGCAAGGGAGCGTCACATGACGGAGGAGGAGGCTGCACGATATGCGCGCTATGAGGCGTTTGAGAGGGAGTGCGAAAAGCGTAAGGCCACAAAAATTGCGACTGCGCATAATAAAAGCGACCAGGCTGAGACGATTCTATTTAGGATGTCGCGGGGAACCGGAATCAGGGGAATGCTTGGTATGCAGGCGGTAAGGGATAATATCATAAGACCTCTTATCTGTGTTACGGGAGGGGAGATAAGGGATTACCTTTCGTACAGGGGAATGGAATACAGACTTGACGCTACTAACGATTCCACAGAATATGACAGAAATCGTATACGCCATAATGTGATTCCTGAGCTTGAGCGAATTAATGATAACGCGGTAGGGCATATAGCCGATATGGCGTCGCAGCTAAACAGTGTCTACGATTGGTTTCGCATGACTGTGGATGATGCCGTAAAGGGCTGTGTAAGAGTGACTGAGCACGGCATGGAGGCAGATGTTGAAAGGATACGCAGCTTACACCCCGCCATTGCCGGAGAGCTCATAAGGGATGTGATTGCACGGATTAGCCACAGCCTTAAGGATGTATCCGCAGTTCACATAGAACAGACACTTAAGCTCATCCATATGGATTCGGGAAAAATGGTGTATCTTCCATATGGAATCAGGGCTTACAGGGATTATGATGTGATAAGGCTTACGGATGATGAAAGCCCTTGTATGCCCATAGCTGATGCAGAGTATGCAGTATGTATAAGCGAGCTGTCAGGTAATGGGGCGGACTCAGTATTTTATAATGTATATCTTCCCGATGAGGGAAGGCTGTATCCTCAGATACGTATAACCGCACATACTGCGAAATATAACGGAATGTGTGCAGATATTCCGAAAAATATCTGTACGAAATGGTTTGATTATGGTAAAATGGGGGATACATTATATATAAGAAGAGTAAGGTTCGGGGATTATATGATTATAAATGACGGACATAAGAAGATGCTCACGCGCTATGTGATAGATAAGAAGATACCAAGGCAGTACCGCGACAGACTTTTGGTGGTGGCAGATGGCAGCAGGATAATCTGGATAGCCGGAGGAAGAAGCTCTGAGGAGTATTATCTTAAGGATGATTCGGAGAATGTACTGGTGATGAATATTGAACCCTAATATCGTATGATATTGGAATAAATTAACGAGGAGATAAATTATGAAAGAAACGGTCAGCGAATTGATTTCGGAAGAGAGATTAATGAAGCGTATTGATGAGCTTGCTGAGGAGATTAACAGGGATTATCAGGGAAAAACACTGAGCCTTATATGCATACTTAAGGGAAGTATATTCTTTACCTGCGAGCTTGCAAAGAGGCTTACGATACCGGTGAAGATAGATTTCATGGAGGTGTCAAGTTACGGGGATGACTCTAAGAGCAGCGGTAATGTTAAGATAATTAAGGATCTTGACGCGCCTGTTACCGGTAAGCATACGATGATTATTGAAGATATCCTTGACTCGGGAAGAACCCTTTCAAGGCTTTTATCCATTCTTGAGATGAGTAATCCAAAAAGCCTTGCAGTATGTACGCTTCTCGATAAGCCTGCGCGCAGGGAGTACCCTGTAGATGTGGATTATAACGGTTTTGAAATTGAGGATGAATTCGTGGTGGGCTTTGGACTTGATTATGCTCAGAGATATCGTAATCTTCCTTATATAGGCGTATTAAAATTACAATAGTTAACCGGGAGGTCAGAATTTGAAAAGACAGATAAAAGGCAATGGTTTTTTTGTGGTTTTATTGCTTCTTGTTGTTGTGTCAGTATATCTGGCAAATGGCATCAGAAGGAATTATTCGACTGCTTACAACACTTCGGATCTTATAAGCGACATTAAGCTTAATAAGGTTAAGAGTGTGGAGATATCACAGGATCAGAACACTCCGACAGGAAGAATTGACGTAACGTTCAAAGATGAAAGCACGGCTTATTATTATTCGACGGATGTAAGTGATGTTGAATCGAAGCTGTATGAGCTTTCGGAGGATGCTGAATATAAGGACACATTTGGTTATGTGACCAATGAAGTTAAGAAGACTCCGTGGTGGCTTACCATTCTTCCGGATCTGCTTCTTGTAGGGCTTATAATGATCATGATGTTTACGATGATGAGCGCGCAGAACGGAGCCGGTGGCGGAACCAAGGTTATGAATTTTGGCAAGAGCAGGGCCAGGATGACAACGCCTGATGAAAGAAGTAAGAAGTTCAGGGATGTTGCGGGGCTTGTTGAAGAGAAGGAGCAGCTTGAGGAGATCGTGGATTTCCTGAAAGCTCCGGACAAATATACTAAGCTTGGGGCGAGAATTCCTAAGGGTGTGCTTATGGTAGGGCCTCCGGGAACCGGTAAGACTCTCCTTGCAAAGGCAGTTGCAGGAGAAGCGGGCGTGCCGTTCTTCTCGATATCCGGTTCGGATTTCGTGGAGATGTTCGTCGGAGTCGGAGCATCGAGGGTAAGGGATCTTTTTAATGACGCTAAGAAGCATGCGCCGTGCATCGTATTTATCGATGAGATAGATGCTGTTGCAAGAAGAAGAGGAAGCGGTCTCGGCGGCGGTCATGATGAGAGAGAGCAGACCCTCAATCAGATGCTTGTTGAGATGGACGGGTTTGGAGTTAATGAGGGAATAATCGTTATGGCGGCGACGAACCGTGTTGATATACTTGATCCGGCTATACTGCGTCCGGGCAGATTTGACAGAAGGGTTGAGGTTGGAAGACCTGATGTGCGTGGCAGAGAGGGTATACTTAGGGTTCACGCAAAGGATAAACCTCTTGGTGATGATGTGGATCTTGCAGGTATTGCGCAGACGACTGCCGGTATGACCGGAGCTGACCTTGAGAATCTTCTTAACGAAGCGGCTATCTGTGCTGCGCGTGAAGGAAGATCATATATCATGCAGGAGGACATTACCAAATCATTTATAAAAGTTGGCATAGGACCTGAAAAGAAGAGCAGGATTGTATCCGATAAGGATAAGAAAATAACGGCTTATCATGAGGCGGGGCATGCTATCCTGTTTCATGTGCTTCCTGATGTGGGCCCGGTTCATACCGTATCCATTATACCGACCGGCCTTGGAGCGGCGGGATATACCATGCCGCTACCTCAGAAGGATGAAATGTTCCAGACCAGGGGCAGGATGCTTCAGAGTATAGTGGTTTCGCTTGGAGGAAGAATTGCGGAGGAGCTTATATTTGACGATATAACGACCGGAGCTTCGCAGGATATAAAACAGGCAACGGCTATTGCGACGGATATGGTTACCAGGTACGGATTTTCGAACAGAATAGGACTTATCAACTATGATGATGACGATGAGGTATTCATAGGCAGGGATTTTGGAAGGACCAGAAACTTCAGCGAGAATATTGCCGCAACCATAGATGAGGAAGTTAAGAGCATTATAGACGAGTGCTACGAAAAGGCAAGGTCAATATTATATTCTAATATTAATGTATTGAAACGCTGTGCGGATCTTCTTATTCAGAAAGAGCGTATAGGGCGTGAGGAATTTGAGGCATTATTTGATGTTAAAGGAGAAGATGCGCAGACTGTATAGATGTATATGGGGAATGTTCACTATAGGACGACAGAAATGGACATAAAATAATACAAAATCAACAAAGAGTATATTATTATTGTTAAATTCGCACAATGAAAAGTACAAAAAAAATCAAATTTTGTGCACAATATTTTAAAACACGGTGCTATACTCCTACTCGTAAACCCCAATACATTATATAGTTTTTGCTACACCCCATAAGTAACAAAAATACCTTCTCCAAAACAGGATAGTGTAAACTATCCTGTTTTACTGTTCTTTTATAAGGAGTGAACGAACGTGGACGCCATATTCAGTGATGGAACAGAATTATTCAGACACCCTGCGGAACCGGGGCCATATGATGATGTATATATAAGAATTCGTACCGGAAATACGGATATCGATAATGTATATCTGATTGCTGACGGAAGCCGGTATGCGATGAGTATATTGAGGCGTGACAGGCTTTTTAACTATTATCAGGCCAGACTTGCGCTTGATACCCATACGGTAAGGTATTATTTTGAGATACAGCGTGAGAGTGGCATCATATATTATAACAGGCTTGGCGCCGGCTATGAACATAAGGAGCGGGGAGATTTCGAGATAATTCCGGGATTTGCGGTGCCTGAGTGGGCAAAGGGCGCTGTTATGTATCAGATATTTACCGACAGATTCTGTAATGGGGATAAGACGAATGATGTATTGACTGATGAATACCATTATATTGACGGACATGTATCACGTGTGGAGGACTGGAATGACCTTCCGCGCGCGATGGATGTAAGCAGATTCTACGGAGGCGATATCGCCGGGATAATCAAGAAGCTGGATTATCTTTCGGATATGGGCGTCGAGATCATATATCTTAACCCGATATTTGTATCTCCATCCAACCACAAATATGATATTCAGGATTATGACTATGTTGATCCTCATTTTGGGAAGCTTGTATCGGACTTTGGAGGACTTCTTGCTCCCGGTGATAATGATAATACGCGGGCCGAAAGATATATAAGCCGCGTTACACAAAAGTGTAATCTTGAGGCCGGAAACGAGCTTTTTTGCGAGTTTGTAGAAAGGGCGCACGAGCGGGGAATAAAGGTAATACTTGATGGGGTCTTCAATCACTGCGGTTCATTTAACAAATGGATGGACAGGGAAAGGATTTATGAGAATCAGGAGGGATATGAAAAGGGCGCTTATATAAGTGCAGATAGTCCTTACAGGTCATTTTTTAAATTTAATGCGGAGGAATGGCCGTATAATGAGCACTATGACGGCTGGTGGGGGCATTATACGCTTCCTAAGCTTAATTATGAAGAATCTGAGCTTTTGATGAATTATATTATGAGGATTGCCATAAAGTGGGTTTCTCCGCCGTATAATGCGGATGGCTGGAGGCTTGACGTTGCGGCAGATCTGGGTTGCAGCGAGGAGTTCAATCACAGGTTCTGGAGAACATTCAGGGAAAATGTAAAGAAGGCGAATCCGGACGCCATAATACTTGCTGAACATTATGGAAGTCCTAAGAACTGGCTTATGGGCGGCGAGTGGGATACCGTGATGAATTATGATGCGTTCATGGAGCCGCTGTCGTGGTTCTTTACGGGAATGGAGAAGCACAGCGACGCATACAGGGAGGATCTTTTGGGTAATTCGAGGGCGTTCTATGAGGCAATGACGGAGAATATGCTTAATATGACGACGCCTTCCATGCAGGCCGCGATGAATGAACTTTCGAACCATGACCATTCGCGTTTTCTTACAAGAACCAATCATATAGTAGGAAGAATACAGTCCGTAGGTGCGGAGGCCGCAAATGCCGGCGTCAATAAGGCGATTATGAGAGCGGCGGTAGCGTTTCAGATGACATGGCCCGGAGCTCCGACGGTGTATTATGGCGATGAAGCGGGTGTGTGTGGTTTTACTGATCCGGATAACAGAAGAACATATCCGTGGGGAATGGAAGATAAGGATATGCTTATGTTCCATAAGGAAGCCATAAGGATTCACAGGGATTATAAGGCGCTTAAGACCGGCTCGCTTATATATCTTAACCTTGAACCGGGTATAATATGTTTTGGAAGGTTTGATGAAAGGGATATACTCATTACGGCTGTCAGTGTGGCAAAAGAGCCGGTAAAACTTGAGATTCCGATATGGAAGCTTGGTGTAACGGAAGATATACGGATGGTTTCTCTTTTGGAGACCACGAAGGAAGGGTACTCGGTGTCAGCGAGGATATATTCGACATACGATGGGCGGCTTTGGCTCGAGCTGTCGCCTGAGAGCGCAATTATAGTAAAAAATATAACTAAAATAGACTTGAATTTTCCTACTCGTATGCTATAATAGTCGTGGACTTGTGATGTAACACGAGTTTCCGATGCCGGTGTGGCGGAACTGGCAGACGCACAGGACTTAAAATCCTGCGGGTGGCGACACCTGTACGGGTTCGATTCCCGTTGCCGGCACAGATTAGTAATGGGAGCTGTTGCTTTGCGATTTTCCAATCGTTAATGCGACAGCTCTTACTTTTTTTGCTTGCATTAGAACCCTGGGGGCATTATAATTATCCTGTAAAGTTTGTTATTTTAGGAGGTAAATGTGTATGAAAAAATTCAGACTGCCGGCTCTGGTTCTTACTATGGCTCTGGTTCTGACTGCGGTTCCGGTTAATACACAGGCTGCCAAAAAGGTAAAGCTCAGTAAAAAAACCGTAAATATTGACGTAGGTAAGAAAGCAACCATTAAGGTTAAGAACGCGGCAAAGAAAGCTAAGGTTTCATGGAAATTAAAGAAAACTTCGGTTGCCAGAATCTCTAAAAAGGTTGTTAAGGGTAAGAAGGCAAAAGCAGTGGTTAAGGCGGTAGCGCCGGGTAGTGCGGTACTTAAAGCCACATATAAGCTTGGTAAGAGTAAGAAGATTCTAAAGTGTAAGATTAACGTAAGGAGCGAAGTCTCAAATGTGACTCCGTCTCCGGATACTCAGAACACACCGGTTGCGGTACAGACGCCTGCAGCTACGGCGCCTGCGAATGTGCCTGAAGGGGAAGCAACCCAGACTCCAAGACCAACGAGAACACCAAGGATAACGCCAACGCCTTCGCCTACGCCAACGGCAAAGCCGGCGGCAGAGGCCAAGCCTACAGGCAACGTGCTTAATATCCTTTCGGATACTACCATAGTAACCAATCCTACAAGGGATGAGGACCAGGACAAGACTGTATATACTATAAATGAGGATGGCTCGGTAACACTTGATTTTACTGACACGGTATATTATGGAATAAGGTTTACATTTGATGAGCCTCTTAATCTTGAGGATTTCTCATACATGGTGGTTGAGGGAACCAATGCGTCAGGCTCCGGGGAAGGACATCAGCTGGCATGCCAGTTCCTTGATGCAATTGATTACAATTCAAGTCACGGAGGCCGTCTTGAGATTGATACCCAGATGGATATAGTATTCCCTGTTAAATACGAGCTTGCAGATCAGAGCACCCGTACGAATGTTGACTCATTTGAAATATATTCAACTGACGGAGACAAACCAAAGGGACCGATTACGGTTACCGCCATAAAGCTGTATAAGTCTGAACAGGATTATATAAATGATTCTGTTTAACCGTTTGAGGCTACATTTGTTAAGGATGAGCATGTACAGTCCATTACAACATATTATACTCAGGATTATACGAATCCGGATAATATATTCGAAAATCAGACTACCGCGTATGCAAGGAGCTCGAATACCGGGGAGATACTCACGAATGGCGACGGACAGGTTAATTTTACTGCCGTGGTAGAGCCTGGTTATGTTGTTGATACGGTTACGGTTGTTCCGGCAACTTAGACTGATACCCCCATCTTTCTTATATTAGAGGGATGGGGGTAATTATATGTCTAAAAATATACAAGATCATCCTCAGGCTTTTCTGCGGTTTTTATATCCTTCAGGTAAAGAACAGGTCCCATGTCATGATAGTCGCGCACATATTCGACCTTTATTTCGGCGGTTATGTTAATCCACTGCCGATCGTCAAGGTCGACATCGTTTGCGGTTTTGCAGACAAGCGCAAGATATGTTATATCATCAGCGCAACAGGTCATGGCAAATCTTCCGGGAACGAATTGGTTCATCGGATATCCTTGCGGCCTGAAGAATATACAGTTGTAATTAACTGTCTTTCCGGCGTATTTGTTGGAATTCTCCATCGCGTCCATATACCATATACCATAGTCATCATCCTCTATGGTGATAACCGGGGCGTCCACATTAAAAGGAAGCGTCTCCGGCAGGGCATTGCCATCAAATCCATCGACCCAGTCGTATGCAATCTGAGCCTTTTTGTTGAAAACTTTAATGCATCGCCTCAGGTCATTGCGTCCGGTAGTGCCGTCGCATCGGTTGAATATTACCATATCGGACATGCTAAGCTGGTCTATGACCATTGAGCGCATATTGGTCCAATACATGTTAAAGGTTGTGTAATCGACCATGGATATAACCTGTGTGAGCACCCAATTATCAGGATACACATCCTCCAGAATATCCTCAACAGGCCACATGCCGTTATATTCTATAAGCACACGCCGCGGCTTATGCGAGGCATTCCATGACGCAAGAAGTTTTGCCGATATATCCTCTTTATTTTCAATATATTCGACATAGGCGTTCTTCTTGCGAAGCATCTCGGTATCATATTCTTTTTCACCTTCCTCGCACGCGATTATAAGAGTGCGTTCGCCCGTTGCAAAATAATCCTGGGAAAGCGTATCCAGTATGAATGTCGTCTTACCGCTTTCTAAAAAGCCTGTAAATAAGAAAACGGGTATTTCTCTGTGAAACATGTTACCTCCTGTTAATCAATGCAAAACAGCTTTCTAAGCCCTGCTTCATCAATGTCGGTTCCGATAACGCAGATTCTTCCTGTGTAATCGCCGGCTCCGTGCCTTACCTCGTATTCGCCCGGGGTAAAGTCAAAGTGAAGCCATTCGCCATCATCCATAGGAACAATTCCCTTTGCCCGTAGTATAAAACCATAATCCGACGTATCCGACAGTGTTGAGAGGATGTTCTCAACAGATCCTTTGGTGTAGGTATTCGGGGTTTCAACGCCCCAGCTTGTGAATACGTCGTCGGCGTGGTGATGTCCGTGGTGATGGTGCTCGTGTTCATGTTCATGCTCGTGATGATGACAGTTGCATGTATCCCCATCATGATGGTGGCAATGCCCATGCTCATGTTTATGTTCTTTTATAAGTTCATCTATAAGATTATCTAATACGTCCGTACGCTCCATGGCACCGAGTATGGTCGATGCGCTAATGGTATCCCATGGGGTGGTCACAACAGAGGCGTTAGCATTAAGCCCTTTTATAAGGGATACACACTCTTTAAGCTTATCCTCCGTTACATTCTGGGTACGGCTCAGAATTATCGTGTTGGCGCTTTCTATCTGATTGTTATAGAATTCTCCAAAGTTCTTGATATACATCTTTGCCTTACTGCAATCAGCCACCGTGACTGCACTGTTGAGAGTTATATCCGCATGTTCTCCTACGTCAAGCACAGCTTTTATAACGTCGGAGAGTTTGCCTACGCCGGACGGTTCTATGATGATGCGGTCAGGCGAATATCTGTCTATGACCTCCTTAAGAGCCGTTCCAAAGTCCCCGACCAGAGAACAGCATATACAGCCGGAGTTCATTTCGGTTATCTCTATGCCGGAATCCTTAAGAAAACCTCCGTCGATACCGATCTCGCCAAACTCATTCTCAATAAGAACTATCTGTTCATCTGCAAGCGCTTCACCTATAAGCTTCTTTATAAGAGTTGTCTTTCCGGCGCCTAAAAAGCCGGATATTATATCTATCTTAGCCATTATGATACCTCCGTTATGATATAAATTATCGGTACATATTAGTATATACTTCTGAAAATTAATGTCAAGCACGGAATAACTGTTACAAAATCAGGGATACTAATAAAAAGTAAGTGTAGTCAGGTATGGAGGTTTTTAGCATGTACAAATATGTCGGCAAAGGGGTATTTAAAGCTGTAGCTATCGGAAAAGTGTCGGTTTTCAAGCGTAATGAGGCTTCCGTAAAGAGAGTTCACATATCTGATACGGAGCATGAGAAGGAGAGGCTGGCATGCGCAAAACGGCGCTCCATAAAACAGCTTAAGCAGATATATGAAAAGGCGCTAAAGGAGGTTGGCGAGACGGGCGCCCAGATATTTGACGTCCATATGCTAATGATAGAAGATGATGACTACAATGAGTCTATCGACAATATAATAGAAACGCAGCACGTAAATGCGGAGTATGCGGTTGCTGTTACCGCCGATAATTTTGCGGAAATGTTTTCACAGGTGGACGATTCCTATATGCAGGCAAGGGCAGCTGATATAAGGGATATCTCCAACAGGATAATAAGTAATCTGTCAGAGGAGGGGGAGCAGGAAAGCACGTCCACAGGAAGGATGATCGTGTGTGCGGATGACCTGGCTCCGAGTGAAACGGTATCCCTCGATAAGGAAAGAGTTCTTGCGTTTGTTACCGCGCATGGTTCGACAAATTCCCATACTGCCATACTCGCAAGGAATATGAATATCCCCGCCGTTATCGGTGTGGGAGAGGAATTCCTGGCAAATCTTAGCGACGGCACGGAGATGATAGTCGACGGTTATACGGGTGAGATATATATTGAACCTGATTGTGATATACGAAAAAAATATGAGGAAAAAATGCAGGAGGATAATGAGAAGAAAGAGCTTTTGTATGCTCTTAAGGGTAAGGACAATGTGACCCTGTGCGGAACATCCGTCGAGGTATACGCCAATATAGGGGGTGTTGATAATATTGCGGCGGTTCTTATGAATGACGCGGGAGGTATAGGGCTGTTCAGGAGCGAATTTCTGTACCTTGAGGGCGATGATTATCCGGATGAGGAAAAACAGTTTAATGCGTACAGAAAGGTTCTTGAAAGTATGGCGGGGAAAAAGGTTATAATTCGTACGCTTGATATAGGGGCCGATAAACAGGCGGATTATTTTCACCTCGACAAAGAGGAGAATCCGGCGCTGGGTTTCAGGGCGATAAGAATATGCCTTTCCAATCCGTCCATATTTAAGACGCAGCTTCGTGCGCTATACCGCGCGTCGGTATACGGAAGGCTTGGCATAATGTTTCCCATGGTAACGTCGGAATCGGAGGTCGAGAGGATAAAAGAAATGTGCGAGGAGGTAAAAAGGGAGTTAAAGGGGTCCGGAATAGAATATTCGGATACAGTAGAGCTTGGTATAATGATCGAGACGCCGGCTGCTGCGATTATAAGCGACAGACTTGCGCCGATGGTGGATTTCTTCAGTATAGGAACCAATGACCTTACCCAGTATGTACTTGCGTGTGACAGGCAGAATCCAAAGCTCGATGAATTCTGCGATACACACCATGAGGCAATTATGAGGCTCATCAAAATAACGGTGGATAATGCGCATCAATACGGCGCGTGGGCAGGAATTTGCGGGGAGCTTGCGGCGGATATGTCGCTTACGGAGACGTTCTTACGTATGGGGATAGACGAGCTTTCGGTATCGCCGGGATACGTACTTAAGCTTAGAGATACGATAAGGCATATTAAGCTCATTTAATATGCCTTTGACAAAATGCTCTGAATGTGCCACAATTAGGCAGATGAATGGGAGGCGCAGGATATGAAGTTCAGATCAATTAAAAAGGTACATGAGGGTGTATTTATCACAAGATATGATGTTACATACGAGACGGTGGACCACAGGGAAAAGATATATGAGATGATAAGCCGTAATCATAATCTTACAAGTGACAGCGACCTTTCTGAGGGCGCGGATGATGCGGTGGTTCTTATCATGCATGATGAATCGGGAGAGAAAATACTGCTCAATAAGGAGTTTCGTATGGCAGTGGGCAAATTCATATATAATTTTCCTGCGGGGCTTATCGAGCCGGGTGAGAGTCTGTACGAGAGCGCGAGAAGGGAGCTTAAGGAGGAGACGGGGCTTGATCTTATCGAAATTAAGCACACGCTCTATGACAGTTACAGCGCGGTTGGATTTAGCAATGAGAGGAATAAATGCGTCATTGGAGTAGCGGGAGGCGAGTTTGCTCCAAGCGACTCCGTATATGAGGAAATAGAGGCGGCATGGTTTACAAAGGATGAGATCAATGAGCTTCTTAAGGACCAGCCTTTTGCAGCAAGGACACAGACGTATTGTTATATGTGGGCTAAAAGCTGATTTGCCTGAAAAGAATAAAAAAGCCGGTATATAAGCCATACTAATTACAGTCAGTAAATGTAAAGGAGGAGCTTATATGCAGGCTTTTAATTATGTTATCAAGGACGAGGTGGGAATTCATGCAAGACCGGCAGGTCTTCTTGTAAAGAAGGCGAAGGAGTATAAGAGCGACATATATATCGTAAAGGGCGATAAGGAGGCAGAAGCAGTAAAACTTATGGCGCTTATGGGTCTCGGAGTCAAATGTGGAGATGAGATAACGGTACGCATTGAGGGAGAGAATGAAGAGGAGTGTGCCAAAGAAATCAGGGAATTTCTTGAAAAAAATTTTTAAAATAAAAGACTAGCCGCATTCTGGCTAGTCTTTATATCAAAGAGCTTCTTTTATGGATTTGGCATATTCATATATGTAAGGAGGGCATTTGCTGCCGTATTTGGCTACAAGCTTCATGATTGCCGAGCCTATTATCACGCCGTCGGATGATTCGGAGATTTTATGCGCCTGCTCGGGTGTGGATATTCCGAATCCTACCAGCGCCGGGATATCCGTAACGCTTCTTACAAGCTCTGTCATTGAAGCTATATCAGTGGTTATCCGTTCCCGCGTTCCGGTTACTCCAAGGGAGGATACGCAGTATACAAAGCCCGTGGCTTCTTTTGCAATCATTGTGATACGCTCCTTTGATGTAGGGGCAATAAGCGATATATAGTCCAGGCCGTATTTTTTAGCCGGTACGGCAAATTCGTCCTTTTCCTCGTAAGGTACCTCAGGCAGGATGATTCCGCTTATGCCCGCTTCTGCCGCTGTTTTCATAAATCTTTCGGTTCCGTAGGAGAATACTACATTGGCGTATGTCATGAAAAAAAGTGGTATATGTATATCATTGCGGATGTCTCTTACCATGTCAAATATTTTGTCGGTAGTTATCCCTCCCGACAAGGCTCTGTAATTGGCTTCCTGAATTACAGGGCCCTCGGCAGTCGGGTCTGAAAATGGGATTCCAAGTTCTATCAGGTCCGCCCCGCCGCGTTGCAGTTCGTATATGATCTGTTTGGTGGTTTTAATGTCGGGATCTCCGCATGTTACAAATGCTGCAAATAATTTGTTACTCATTCTCTTATATCCTCCCCTCTGTAGCGCGCTATGGCTGCGCAGTCCTTATCTCCGCGTCCGGATATGGTTATCACGATAATCCTATCCTTATCCATCGTAGGAGCGAGTTTTATGGCATGTGCAACTGCGTGTGCGCTCTCGATGGCAGGAATTATTCCCTCCGTTCTTGAGAGATATTCAAATGCATTTACGGCTTCCTCGTCCGTCACCGGCACATACTCTGCGCGTCCGGTATCATAAAGATTCGCATGCTCAGGGCCTATACCCGGATAATCGAGCCCTGCCGATATCGAGTATACCGGCGCTATCTGGCCGAATTCATCCTGGCAGAAATAACTCTTCATCCCATGGAAGATGCCAAGACTTCCCGTTGCAATGGTAGCGGCAGTGGACGCCGTATCTATTCCGCGGCCTGCGGCTTCACAGCCTATGAGACGTACCGAGGTATCTTGTATAAAATTATAAAATGAGCCTATTGCATTGGAGCCGCCTCCGACGCATGCCATAACAACATCCGGAAGCCTTCCCTCGATTGCAAGGCACTGAGCCTTAATTTCTTTTGATATTACTGACTGAAAATCCCTTACTATCATTGGGAATGGGTGAGGTCCCATTACGGAACCAAGCACATAGTGGGTATCGGATATGCGTCTTGTCCACTCGCGCATTGTTTCGGATACGGCGTCCTTAAGTGTCATAGTGCCGGATGTGACTGCGTGCACACCGGCTCCGAGAAGTTTCATGCGGTATACATTAAGGGCCTGTCTTTCGGTGTCCTCTTTCCCCATGAATATCTCGCATTCCATATCCATAAGCGCGGCTGCGGTAGCGCATGCAACGCCGTGCTGTCCGGCTCCCGTTTCTGCGATTACTCGTGTTTTACCCATTTTTTTTGCCAGGAGTGTCTGACCAAGCACATTATTTATCTTATGTGAGCCCGTGTGATTAAGGTCCTCGCGTTTGAGGTATATCTTAGCTCCGCCAAGATCCTTTGTCATCTTTTCGGCATAATAGAGCCCTGATGGGCGGGAGGCATATTCATTTAACAGGGTGGTAAGCTCGCTGTTAAATTCAGGGTCATTCTTATAATATTCATAAGCTTCCTCAAGTTCAATGACGGCATTCATAAGCGTTTCCGGTATGTATTGTCCGCCGTGTATTCCATATCTTCCTTTTGACATTATATTACTCCTTTCCTGCAGGCGTTTGCGGTTGTTACGACGGATATTATTTTATCCCTGTCTTTTACTCCGTCGGTTTCGGCGCCTGAGCTTATATCTATCCCCCATGGATTCAGTCGCTTTGCCGCGTCGCAGATCATATCGGCAGTAAGTCCTCCGGCAAGTATATATGGTCTGTTCATGTTGTTGATCAGGTCCCAGTTAAATGCACGTCCGGTTCCATAGCCGTTATCAAGCAGGACCATATCTGCATCGGAATCCATACATTGTATGATATCAGATTTTTGTCTGATTTTAAATGCTTTCCATATAACTGCGCCGGGAATGTGGCGCCTGAGTTCATGTATATAGGCGTTATCCTCATGCCCGTGCAGCTGGATTACATCCAGGGCGCCCGTTTCGTACAGTTTACATATATTTGCGATATCCTCATCCACATATACGCCGACTGAGCGGATATCGGAATGCAGCATTTTTTTAAAAGCTATTACTGTATCGGGCGGTACGTAACGGTGGCTTTTTTTATAATTGACTATAAAACCGGCATAATCGGGACGGGCTTCATTTACATAAATTATATCTTCGGAACGAAAAAGCCCGCATATTTTTATATGTATCCGGTCATGTCCTTTTTTTGATTCCATTTATAAATGCTCCTTTATCCCCGCTTCTCATAAGCGCCTCGCCGATTAAAAGTGCGTCTGCTCCAGTGTCTGCGAGTCTTATGGCGTCCTCTATGCTTTTAATTCCGCTTTCGGATACCAGCACGGTGCCCTCCGGTATAAGCGCTTTAAGTCTTTCGGTGTTCGAGATGTCCTCTGAAAATGTATACAGGCAGCGGTTATTTATGCCGATTATCTTTGCGCCTGCGGATGCGGCCATATGTATCTCTGTTTCGTCATGTGTCTCAACAAGCGCGGAGAGTTTAAGCTCTTTACATATGTCGAGATGTCTTTTGAGAGTATCATCATCAGTGAGTGCGCATATCAACAGTACGGCGTCTGCGCCCATGGCTTTGGCCTGATATATCTGGTATTCGTCCACCGTAAAGTCCTTTCTTAACATCGGAAGTGTTAGATGCTTACGTATCTCTGTAAATATGTCGTTGCTTCCGAGAAACCATTTTGGTTCCGTAAGTACCGATATGCAGTCGGCGCCGGATGATTCGTAGTCTTTAGCTATGTCCACGTATGGAAAATGCCCGGCAATTACACCTCTTGATGGTGACGCCTTTTTAACCTCGCATATAAGGGAGATGCCGTCTCTTTTTAGCGCCCTATAGAATGCATAATCAGTATCGGCTGTGTCATACGCAAGCTTTTTCATCTCGCCTAAGGGGCAGATATTCTTTTCGTCGGCAACTCTTATGCGTGTTGCTGCCGCTATATCATCTAATATCATAATATAACTCCTTTGGTTTATCTGTTGGTTGCTGCGATGAATTCGTTGAGCTTGGCAAGCGCCTTTCCGCTGTCAATGGTTTCTTCGGCTATCTTTATTGCGTCTTCGAATGACAGAGTATCTTTTGCAATATATAAACCGGCGGCGGCATTGAGCACTACGGTATCCCGTTTAGGAGATTTTTCGCCTTTTAAGATGCTTAGTGTTATTTTGGCATTTTCATCAGGCGTTCCTCCTATGAGCTCCTCCTTTGAACACATTGTAAAGCCGTAATCTTCCGGATTTATGGTATATTTTTTCTTAATTCCGTTTCTGAATTCGCATACGCTTGTTTCGCGGCTTAAGGATATCTCGTCAAGACAGTCCATTCCGTATACTACCATTCCTGATTTGACTCCAAGCTTCATAAGTACCTCGCTTAGCGGGTCCACAAGCGCTTCGTCGTATACGCCCATTACCTGAAGCGTTGCGCTTGCCGGGTTTGCGAGAGGACCCAGAATATTAAATATTGTACGTATTCCAAGGGTCTGCCTTACAGATGCGACATATTTCATTGCGGAATGGTATTTTTGTGCAAATAGGAAGCAGATGCCGGTTTCGGAAAGTATCTTACTGCTTTCCTGAGGCGAGATGCCTATATTGACGCCAAGTGCCTCAAGCACGTCTGCAGCGCCGCTTTTACTGGATGCAGCCCGGTTTCCGTGTTTTGCAACCGGAACGCCTGCGGCTGCAAGTACGATTGACGCCGTTGTGGATATATTAAATGAATTGGAACGGTCGCCGCCTGTTCCGACTATCTCCAGAACGTCCCCGCCATGTGAGAGGTTAACTGCGTGTTTTCTCATACCGGATGCTGACCCCGATATCTCGTCGATTGTCTCGCCTTTCATGGCAAGTGCGGTAAGATAGGAGCTTATCTCAATATCGCTTACCTTTCCGCTCATTATTTCATCCATGACAGTCTCTGCCATGTCGTATGATAAATCCTCGTGGTTCGTTAATTTGGTTATGGCTTCTTTAATCATTGTATTTACCTCCCAGAAAGTTTTGTAATATTTTTTTGCCGTCCGGCGTCAGTATCGATTCGGGATGAAACTGAACACCGAATACGGGATATGTAGTATGTTGTACCGCCATTATTTCGCCATCTTCTGCATAAGCGGTAATTCTAAGGCAGTCCGGCAGACTGTCTTTTTTAGCTGCAAGCGAGTGGTATCTTGCAACCTGTATCTTATCGCTAAGACCCGTAAATATGCCTTCATTTATTACTGTTATCATGGATGTTTTGCCGTGCATGAGCTTCTTTGCATGTACGATTTCGGCTCCAAACGCCTCACATATTGCCTGATGTCCGAGGCATACGCCGAATATGGGATATTTCGTATGCAGTTTTTTAACGACATCTATGCATACACCGGCGTCTGTGGGTCTCTTGGGACCGGGTGAGAGTATGATATGTGAGGGCTTAAGGGCGTCTATCTCTTCTGTTCTAAGCTCGTCGTTTCTTATCACCATAATATCCGGTTCCATCTCTCCTATATACTGATATAGATTATATGAAAAGCTGTCGTAATTATCGATTAAGAGAATCATATTATTCCACCTCCAGTGCATTGACAACGGCTTTTGCCTTATTGATACATTCTTCGTATTCCTTTTTTGGAACGGAGTCGGCAACTATTCCCGCACCCGAGCGGACATATACTCTGCCGTTTTTCTTAAATGCCAGGCGGATTGCGATGCATGTATCGACATTGCCGTTAAAATCGAGATATCCTATGGCGCCACCGTATATGCCTCTTTTGGTCTGCTCGAGTTCGTTGATTATCTCACATGCCCTAATCTATGGCGCACCCGATAGTGTGCCCGCAGGAAGTATGGCGTCGACTGCATCAAGAGCGTCCTTGTCCTCCCGTATCTTTCCCGAGACTGTTGAGCCGATGTGCATTACGTGGGAAAATCGTTCAATCTGCATGTATTTTTCTACTGACACGGTGCCGATATTGCTTATATTGCCGATATCATTGCGCCCAAGGTCCACAAGCATATTATGTTCGGCACATTCTTTTTCGTCCTTGAGAAGTTCCTCGGCAAGGGCAGTATCCTCTTCTTCGGTCTTGCCCCGCGGTCTTGTTCCGGCAAGTGGAAATGTGGTTATGGTGCCGTAGTCAAGCTTTACAAGCGTTTCGGGCGACGCACCTGCCATCTCGATATTATCACTTGAAAAATAGAACATATAAGGTGACGGATTGGTGTCGCGCAGTATGCAGAATGTATCGAAAAGGCTTCCCTCATAGCGTGCCTGAAGTCTGTTTGAGAGGACAACCTGAAATATATCCCCGTTTACGATGTACTTCTTGGCCTTCTTAACCATGTTACAGTACTGCTCTTCATCAAAGAGAGGAGTAAGGGGTTCTAAGAGGCGTCCTTTCTTTTCTTCAACCGGCGTTCCGCATTCCACAAGCTCTGCCATTTCGTCAAGTGTCTTTTTGGCGAGGGAATAATTTTCCCTGAAGTTATCCGTGCATACATTGACGATATAGATTATCTTATGCATAAGATTATCAAGGACAATAAGCTTATCGAACAGCATAAGGTCGACGTCATTGAATTCTTCTTCGTCATCTGCCGTAAGATTGAGTGTAGGTTCGCTGTATTTTATGAATTCGTATGAAAAATAACCTACAAGTCCGCCGGTAAATGGCGGAAGTCCCGATATCCTTGGACTTTTGTTATCCGCAATAACCTTGCGGATGCGCTCATGAGGCGCTTTGTCGGTACTTGTAATCTCGAGTGTCGGATCATACCCGATAAAGGTGTAGCGGCCCCAGACCTTACTGTCCTCTGCGGATTCAAGAATGAATACATTCCGGCTCCTGCCCTTAAGAATCCGGTAGACATCCGCAGATGTTTTTGCGGAAGGTACGCTGATGCTTAGCGGGAATCTCTTGTAATCGCCCGTATTAAGGATATTCAGCGCTTCTTCGTAATTTGGATAAATACTCATTATGTCTCCTCCTTGCTTTTATATCGCTTAAGTGTCCGGGCAGCGTAGGAAATAAAAAACGTCCCTGACAGATATACATATCTGTCAAGGACGAATAAAAACAATCCGTGGTGCCACCTTGATTTATGGCTATGCCATACACTCTAACGAAATACTATCATATCTCAGACTATTAACGTAAGTTCTAACGTCACAGAGTACTAAGCGATAACGCCTTTGACTGTGCCCTCAACGGTCCATTTAATAAGCAGTGGCTATCCGGTTCCCATCATCCCGGACTCTCTGGGAGCTCTTATCTTATTTTTATCTCCGTCTCATCGGTTTGAGTTATTTGATTTTTTAAAAAATATCACAATGTGAAAGGTGTGTCAAGAGGAAATTAAATAAATATTAATTTAATTCCTCAACAAGCTTCTTAAGAGCTGCCAAAGCCTCGTCAGGAAGTTTATCATAGCCTTCCTTGTTCTTAGCGAAACCTTCTACTGCATCTACACGAGCCTGCATAGCGTTCTTAAGCTGGGCAACATAATCAGCGTCGTTAAGATCAGGAGTAAAGTCTCCGGTCTGACCCATCCACTCGTTCATGATCTCGATATCTTCGAATGGTCCCCACTGCTCGAACTTAGCCTTTCCTTCAACGATGGTTTCAAGGATTCCGAGAGTGTCTTCCTTCTGGCACTTGTGACCCATGAAATCACCCGTATTAACGATGTAGCATGCTACGTTCTTCTCTTCAACGAGCTTCTTGAATTTCTCGTAATCGTTTACGAGAGGATATGTTCTGAATGGGTTAGCATATGGAACGATACGGATAGCATTCATATCTGTACCGGCCTTAACACGCTCTGCGGTTGATGTCTTGGTTGCAAGAGTAGCTCCCATAACTGATGCAAGAGCAGCACCCTTAAGCTTAACTACAGGAGGAATGGTAGGATCCTTCATAATCCAGAAGATAGCGTTAACAGGAGCGTCAATCTTATCTACACGGTTCGGAGACCAGAGCTTTGACTTGATGGCACGTCCGTTACCGTTTCTGATATCCTCTGTTACAAGCTGGACTTTTCCGTCCTCATCGAGTGTAGCCGAGCAGTTCTGAGCTGATAACAGATACTTGTTATCTTCACAGCCCGTAGGATAATCTGCAGTTTTATCAAAATAAGTAGGCTCTAATGCGATAGAAGCACATGTATCTGAGTTGATGATAAATGCGTCATCATGAAGAACCTTGATTGCAGGATATTTGTCATCATGCTTAGCATGTGTAAGAGTTGATTTACCTGAACCTGAAAGTCCGAATACGGCAGCAACGTACTTGGAATTATCTGAAAGAGTGTACTCTTTCTGTCCACCGTGACATGAAGCGTATCCGTTTCTGTTAGCAATAGCCCAAGCCATCGTAAGAGTTCCCTTCTTGTGCTCGCCAAAATATTTCATACCAAGGATTGCAGCACAGTTCTCATCAGTATCAAAGTAGCAGCATGTAAGGTCGTCGCTTAAGCAGCTGTAATCAACATCAGGACTTGGTGTCGGAACCCACTGTGGATCAGAGAAGATGTAGATGTCAGGCTCTGAACCGTTACCGATAGGAAGTGAGTCGCGATACATCTTAACATACTCGTCAGACATATACTGGAAGTTGATCATCCAGTTGTACATAAGGTTCTCCTCACCTTCCGGAATAAGAAGATGTGCCTTAACCATGAATTCAGGATCAAGACCAACAAAACATGTCGCATGATAGAGCTTCTTGAATCTTGTCTTGTAGATGGCGTCCATAACTACTTTATCAAGCTTGGTATCGTCAACGCCAGGCTCGCCCTTTATACGGCGTGCTGCTGCGTAACGTCCGGTAACTGCACCATCGTTAAACAGAAGAACCTTTGCATCTTTATCAAGACCAAATTCTTCGCCCCTGTATACAGGCATATCTGTAACGATAGTTCCAGGTGAATTCTTTGCAAGATTATAAGCCTCTTTAAGAGTTTCAACTTTAACTACATTGTTGCCATAGAAAGCGGCTTCGATAATAGAACGTGTCTTTGAGAAACCAACTTTGCCTTTTCCAATTTCATTTATTGGATAATTTGCTTTTGTTGCCATGTGTTTACCTCCTAAATTTCGTATATATCGGCACTTTGCAGCCGAGCTTATCTGTTATTATAGATTTGTCAATGTTAAAAGTCAACATATTAAATGTTAAAAAATTATCAATTATCTGACTGTAAACCCAGCCATTTATCAAGTCTTTCATCCAGTAATGAAAACCATGTCGGACCTGTACGGAGTATAAAATCATGGTAAGCGCGTGCATCAAATGAATCTTTAAGTCTGTCTTCGGCCTTTTTTCTAAGCCGTAAAAATTCGATACAGGATACGGTATATTTTGGGTAGAGTCCGGGTTCCGATAATACGGCCAGATATATTTCGTTTATTATGTCTGCGTCCGTTATGCCGACGTCTGCAAGAAGGTCGGATGATTTATCCTCATCCCATCCGTAGTAATGTATGCCGATATCTAACAGGCTGTATATACACAGGGTGCTTAGTTTATTATATTTCAGTATGTCGCCCATACCCGCATCAAGTCCGGCAATATCGTATGAAAAAAGCTCGGCATATGTTGCCCAGCCCTCGCAGTATCCGCCGAAATTTAAAAGCATGCGGATGGGCCTTGGTGATGATGACATATAATATCTTGTCTGGTACATGTGTCCCGGAAATCCCTCATGTGCAAGTGTAGGAAATATGGCGCTTTTGTCCGTGGACGCGTTATTGATATATATGGAATCCGTGCTGTCGGTATCTATAGGAGGAGTAATATACATTGCAGGACTTAGTATGTCCTCAAGTGACGGGTGGACATATTTGATGGCGTAGGACATATCTGCAGGGGTGGGAAATTCGCAGGTAATATTATCTGCAAGATATTCCATAATGCTCTCCGGCTCATATGCGGGATATGTGGGATTATGAAGCATGTTTACTATAGAAGGGTCTGATGCGGCGGTCTTGGTTATATTAAGACTGCACATTTCTAAAGTATCAAAAAGAAGTTCATATATGTCCTCGGGAGATTTGTCGGACCCGGTCATGTCGCACAGCAGATGAGCATAGTAATCCCTGCCGTACGGAAGGCTGCACAGTCCGCCGGTATGCTTTCCCTCATCAAGTTCTGTAAGTGCGGTTGCAAGCTCGTTATAGGCGGGGATAAGGGTATTGATGATAAGCTCCTTATTTTTTCTGCAATACTCTCTAATCTGCGCATCAGTGATATCAGAAATCTCAGATATATTATCCCTGAATACTTCTATAAGATAGTTGCCCCGGGGATTGGCTGTAAAATCATTGCACTCGTTTATCAGCTGCTCCACAATGCGTGAGTCCATGAAAAGACCGGCGCGCGCACGCTCTTTCTCATAATCTATAATACTTCTGAAATGAGCCGGTATGCTTTCTATAATATGAAAATAAGATTCAATTTCTTCTATATCATAAAAATTATATTCCGCAAGGAGAATGGGAAGCTGTGTCTGGATGCCGGAAACAGGGGAAAGCACTTCCTCGTACAGGATATATTTGTCCATGCCCCTGCTGCGGCTAAGAGTTTTGCATATGGTATCGTATGTAAGTGAATCGGAGTCCGAAAGAGTTTTTTTGTCTATGGACTCAAGTCTTGAAAGTACGTTTTCACAGTAAGCATATTCATTTAATAAGGCGTATGTTCCATATTCGCCAAGGTCCGGACGGCATGCGGTGATTTCATACGCATCCGGATTCGATAATGAGTAATTCAGTGTGATTCCGTCCGAGGTAAGAATGTGACGGGTAAGGTCATCGCATATAAGGCCAAATTCCGCTGTGGCGTCTGATTGGGATGGGCGACATCCGATAAGCACTGTCAGGGACAGTAAAAGACATACAATATATTTGCATATTCGTGGCATAGTAATTCCTCCTAAGAATAATCTATTCATGCAGACGTCAGGTATTCTTTATTATCAGGAATTAAATAACGCTAAGTTACATAAGATTGAACAGACACTATTTACGGCTGTAAGCCGCAGGGGGGATTACCTATGGAGGACAGATTTGATGATGTGCTTTCCGGGTACAATTTTTCGGTGAGAAAAATGGGACGGGTAAGAGGAGCCGTTCTTCTTGATACGGATAAGGGATATAAGCTTATGCAGGAGACCAACGCCTCTGCAGGACGGCTCGTATGGGAAAACAGGGTCGGTATGCATCTGAGGGCAGGGGGTTTTGAGAGAATAGACGCTTTTAATCTGAATAAGGAGGGCAATATAAGCACGCCCGGACCAAGGGGCGTAAGATATACGATAAGGGACTGGTATATGGGGACTGAATGTAATCTTACCAAAAAGGATGATGTGTATGAGGCGTCTAAGAATATGGCGCAGCTTCACAAAAGTCTTTTGGGGATACAAAGAGATGATACAGCCTTATGCGCCGGCACCGAGGACATTCTGTATGTATTTAACAGGCATCAGTCGGAGCTTAGGCATATACGTAATTATATAAAAGGCAATAAGGATAAAAATGAGTTTAAGATAGCTCTTCTTAAGGTATTTCCAATGTATTATGAGCAGGGGAGCAAGGCCGTGGGAATGCTTATGGGCGAAGAGTATCAGAAATTGTGCCGGCGAATAAAAGAAGAGGGGCAGGTATATCACGGTTCATATACATATCATAATCTGATTATGTGCGACGAAGGAATTGCAACGACTGTATTTGACAAATGCGCCTATGGCATGCAGCTCCTTGACCTGTATTATTTTCTCAGGAAGGTGATGGAGAAAAACGAATGGAACAGTGCGTTTGGAGATACGGTAATACGGGGTTATGAAAGTATTAAGCTGCTTGATGATACGGAGAGGAGTGTTCTGGGTATATTCTTAATGTACCCTGAAAAGTTCTGGAAACTTTCAAGCTACTATATGAATGGAAAAAAGACGCTTATGACATCGAAGAATCTTCGAAAGCTTGAGATAATTAACAGTCAGTTTAACGACAGGGAGAGATTCATACGTGAAATTATGCCATAAATGATTTGTTTGTTATGTTTTAGTTGAAAGAATCATAAAAATTTGGTATAGTTTTAATAAAAAATAAAGGAGGCTGTGCGGATGAACTATAAAGAGGTGTATGAATCATGGATTAATAATCCATACTTTGATAAGGATACAATAGAGGAGCTTAAAGGTATTGAAGGGAACGAAGCGGAGATACAGGACAGGTTTTACAGGGAGCTGGAGTTTGGTACCGCCGGATTAAGAGGAGTAATCGGAGCCGGAACGAACAGGATGAACATATATACTGTAAGGAAGGCTACGCAGGGTCTGGCTAATTATATCAATAAGCAGGGCAGGGCTGATAAGGCCGTTGCGATAGCTTATGATTCGAGAAGGATGTCGCCTGAGTTTGCTGACGAGGCGGCGTTATGTCTTGCGGCGAACGGGATAAAGGCTTATATATTCGAGAGCCTGAGACCTACGCCGGAGTTATCTTTTGCGGTAAGGGAGCTTTCGTGTATAGCGGGCATTAATATCACCGCCAGTCATAATCCGCCTGAGTACAATGGATATAAGGTGTATTGGGAGGACGGAGCGCAGATTACTCCGCCTCATGATACCGGAATCATGGATGAGGTTAAGGCTGTGACGGACTATGCCACGGTTAAGACGATGTCAAAGGATGATGCCGTTAAGGAGGGCCTGTACGAGGTTATAGGACAGGCCATAGATGACAGTTATATGGCATGCCTTAAGAAACTGATAATTCATCAGGACAGCATAGATGAGGTTGGCGACAGCCTGAAGATTGTATATACTCCCCTTCACGGAACCGGCAATATTCCTGCAAGGAGAATTCTTTCCGAGATAGGATTTAAGAATGTCTATGTTGTTCCGGAGCAGGAGCTTCCTGACGGGGAATTTCCTACGGTAAGTTATCCTAACCCGGAAGCTGCTGAGGCATTTGAACTTGCCCTTAAACTTGCAAAAGAGGTTTCGGCAGACCTTGTTCTTGCTACTGACCCTGATGCGGACAGGCTCGGCGTATATGTAAAGGATTATAAGAACGGAGAATATATAACCCTTACCGGCAATATGTCAGGATGCCTTATAGGGGATTATGAGATAGGTCAGAGAAAACAGACGGAGGGTCTTCCTGATGACGGCGTATTTGTTAAGACCATCGTTTCATCCAATATGGCCGATAAGATAGCGGAGTATTACGGAGTTAAATTGATAGAGGTTCTTACGGGCTTTAAGTATATAGGTCAGCAGATACTTGGATTTGAGATTTCGGGCAAGGGTCATTATCTGTTCGGGTTTGAAGAGAGCTACGGATGTCTTGTGGGAACGCATGCGCGTGATAAGGATGCGATAGTTGCCGTTATGAAGCTTTGCGAGGCTGCAGCCTATTATAAGACGCAGGGTAAGTCCCTGTGGGATGCAATGCTTGATATGTACGAGAGGTACGGATATTATAAGGACGACGTTACCGCAATTACCATGAAGGGTAAGGAAGGACTTGAAAAGATACAGGCAATAATGGAAGCGCTCAGAAATGATACTCCAAAAGAGGTCGGAGGATATAAAGTTCTGGCCGCCAGGGATTATAAGCTTGATACCATTACGGATATGACTGACAACAGCGTCAGGTCTACGGGGCTTCCGTCATCCAATGTTCTTTATTATGAACTTGAGAATAATGCATGGTTCTGCGTAAGACCTTCGGGTACTGAGCCTAAGGTGAAATTCTACTACGGAATAGTCGGTAACAGCCTTGAGGATGCGGAAGCAAAATCAGCTGCATTTGAAGAAGCAGTTCTTGCAATGATAGATGAAATAACTGCTTAAAATATATGAAATACGGGAGTGATATGTAATGCAGGAGAATTTGAATGTCATCACGGAATTTGACCGGTATCTTTTTGCAGAAGGAACACACTATGAGATATATAAGAAGCTGGGCGCGCATCCTATGACGATTGATGGGGTGGACGGAACATATTTTGCGGTCTGGGCGCCCAATGCGGCCGGAGCAAGCGTCGTCGGTAACTTTAACGGCTGGGATGCTGGCGCGGATGAGATGAGGCGCATTGCTGATTCCGGAATATATGAGCTTTTTATTCCGGATATAAAGCAGGGAGAGGTATACAAATACTGTATCAGGACCGGAGCGGGTGATGCAGTGTATAAGACGGACCCGTACGGATGCTTCTGTGAGCTTAGACCGGCCAATGCCTCCATAGTATATGATGCGGGCGGATATAAGTGGAATGACGCAGCCTGGATGAGAATGCGTGCTGCGACGGGCAGGGAAGAGAGACGCAGAAAACCCATGGCGATATATGAGTGCCATCCGGGGGCATGGAAAAAAGACTCAAACGCACAGGATGAGGATGGTTTCTATAACTACAGAAGGCTTGCGGATGAGCTGGGGGAATATCTGACGGATATGCAGTATACACATGTTGAGCTCATGGGCATATCGGAATATCCGTATGACGGTTCGTGGGGGTATCAGGTGACCGGATATTATGCCCCTACAAGCAGGTACGGTGTGCCTGAGGATTTTAAATATTTTGTCGACCACATGCATAAGCTTGGTATTTCTGTAATCCTTGACTGGGTGCCGGCACATTTTCCGAGAGATGCACACGGACATGCAAGATTTGAAGGTACTCAACTGTATGAATTTGCCCACCCTAGGAGCGGAGAGCATCCGGACTGGGGAACATATATATTTGATTACGGGAGAAGCGAAGTAAGTAATTTCCTTATAGCTAATGCGCTCTACTGGGCAAATGAATATCATATAGACGCGTTGAGAGTGGACGCTGTTGCATCCATGCTGTCGAGAACAGGGATGTTATAGAGTTCTTCAGGCATCTCAATAATATAATGGAGAAGCGTGCATCGGGAGTTTATATGATTGCAGAGGAATCCACGGCATGGGCGGGCGTTACCGCGCCCGTAAGTTTTGGAGGACTTGGCTTTACGTTCAAGTGGAACATGGGCTGGATGAATGATTTCCTTGACTATATGAAGACGGACCCGCTGTTTCGTGCAGGCAATCACGGAAAGCTTTGCTTTAGTATGATGTACGCTTACAGTGAGAATTTTATTCAGGTGCTGTCGCATGACGAGGTGGTTCACGGAAAGGCGTCTATGATATATAAGATGCCCGGAGAGCCCGCAGAGAAATTTGCGAATCTCAGGACAGCATATGGGTTTATGTACGGACATCCGGGCAAAAAGCTTCTGTTCATGGGGCAGGAATTCGCACAGACAAATGAATGGAACGAGGCTGTTGAGCTTAGCTGGGATATGCTTGGATTCCCTGAGCATGAGGGCATGAGACAGTTTGTAAGAAGGCTTAATGAGATATATAATACCTATGATGCGATGTATTATAATGACTGTGACCCTATGGGATTTGAGTGGATGAGCTGTGATGACAATATGAACAGTGTTGTGTCATTTGTAAGAAGGGGCTCAAGTGCGAAAGACCAGCTTTTATTCATCTATAATTTCACGCCGGTTAAGCATAAGACGTATAAGATAGGTGTGCCGTGTCCGGGAAAATATACGCAGATACTTAATTCTGACGACATTGTCTTCGGAGGAACGGGACAACCCGTAAAGAGCGTGCTTACGGCTAAAAAGGAAAAATATTCGGGCAGGGAATATGCACTTAATATAGAGCTTCCACCGCTTAGCGTACGGATATTCAAATATGATTATTCCATGCCAAAGCCAAGGCCCGGGGCGAAATCTAAAAAAGCGCCGGTAAAGGGCAGGACAAATAACAAAACGACAAGAACTCGCAAAGGATAAAATAATAAGGCGCCGTCTCGCTGATTACTCAGTGAAACGGCGCGGTTATTATAATTAATTATCTTTGATTATATTTCTTAAGAATATTCTGAATTCTTTCTGTAGGACTCAGAAGATCGCTTATTGATGAATCATGATTAAGTGTATCCACAAGCAGCGCGATATACTTGCTCATGTCCACGTTGATATAATACTCACGTTTCAGAAGCTCGTCCGTCTGGTAGATAAGGTTAGTGGTAAGCAGACGGTATATGAGCCCGCTCTCGTATGCCTGATCGAATTTGGCAAGTCCGTTAGTAAACAGACCAAATGTTGCGGCAACAAAGATTCTGTTCGCCTTTCGACGCTTGAGTTCCGTAGCTACATCAAATACGCTTTCTCCGGAGGATATCATATCATCTATAATGATAACGTCCTTACCCTCGACATCTGCTCCCAGAAATTCGTGAGCAACGATTGGATTGCGTCCGTTTATAATGGTCGAGTAATCCCTTCTTTTATAGAACATGCCAACATCTATTCCAAGTACGTTTGCAAAGTATACTGCGCGTCCCATGGCTCCCTCATCAGGACTTATTATCATCATATGTCCTGCGTCCAGAGAAAGATTTGGGACATTCTTTAACATGGCCTTGATAAACTGATATGTAGGCTGGACTGTCTCAAAACTCTTAAGAGGGATAGCATTCTGCACACGAGGGTCGTGCGCGTCAAATGTTATGATGCTTTCAACGCCCATATTTGTAAGCTCCTGCAGGGCAAGTGCACAGTCAAGAGATTCTCTTCCGCTTCTTTTATGCTGTCTGCTCTCATACAGGAACGGCATTATAACGGTAATTCTTCTTGCCTTGCCCCCTATGGCAGAGATGATTCGCTTAAGATCCTGATAATGATCGTCAGGCGACATGTGGTTAGGATATCCGCACACGGAATAGGTAAGGCTGTAATTACATACGTCAACAAGTATATACAGATCCATTCCGCGGACGGATTCTTTTACAATTCCCTTTGCTTCGCCGGAACCGAATCTTGGACATATGCAGTCTATAAGGTAGGAATCCTTTTTGTAGCCGGCAAATGCAACTGACTGATGATGCTCATGCTGATGGTCGGTACGCCAGTTGACTATATAGTCGTTGACCCTGTTGCCTATCTTCCGGCTGCTTTCGAGAGCAATTATCCCAAGCTCGCCATAAGGTATTTTTTCGGTGTAAGATTCTTCTTTGCCCATTGTTTTCCTCCGTTTATGAATGTTCCAGCGCTTTTTTGATCCGGATGTCATGACCGGTCATCTTTACAAGTCTATAATGCCCCATAAGGCGGGAAAAAATTCTCTCGCTATAGGTGCTGTTAATATCGTCAAACGACAGATTGGTTGATATGATGGTTGAAAGATTATTATTGATCCTTTCCTGCATGCACATAAAAAGCTGCACCTCGGTGAACTTGTTGATCATCTCGGTTCCAAGATCGTCAATGATAAGAAGATCGCATTCACCTAACATGGAAAGAATTCCGGAGGCCATATTATCAAGTTCCTCCCTGTGGAACACCTTCGTCTCAAGAATATCAAAGAGCTGATATGAAGTCAAGTATATTACAGTGTATCCGCGGTCGAGTATCTCTTTTGCGATACAGTTTGAAAGAAATGTCTTTCCCACCCCGGAGTGACCATATATAAGAAGGTTATCCGGAATCTCTGAAAAATTATCTATGAAATCGCGACACATGGTAAGGATCTTGCGTATATTGTCACGGGGAGTTATATCTGTTCCCTCCATAAGATAATCATCAGGGTAATATTCAATATTAAAGTTGGCAAAATTCTCATGCTGTGTAGCAGTCTTAAGGTCGGACTGACTGCAGAGTATATTAAGGAGCTCTTCCTGAAAACAGTGGCATCTCTTGTCGCCTATGTAACCGGTATCCTTACAGTCGCTGCAAGTATATATGCGATCAAGATAATCTGAAGGAAAGCCGGCTTTTTCAAGGAGCATATGTTTTTCCTCTTCAATACCGGATATGGACAGGTTTGTATCATTAAGGGCTGCGGTGTCACCAAGTACAATACGCTTTATATTATCCTTTATAATATCGGAGCGCTTAAGATTAAGGGATTCAAACTCCGGTATGGCTTCGCATACCCTGCGGTAACGCTCTTCCTCTTCGTGTCGGTTCAGTATCCGCCGTCTGTCATATATTCGTCTGATACGGTCCGGATAAAAGTCTGATGCCATATGTATTCCTCCATTTATCCTGATGAGCATACATGCATATTATCTGTTCAGCAGCTGTTCAAGCGCAGCATAATCCTCTTTGGTATATGAGCGCTGTTCGTACGAGTTAAATGAATTCTTTTTCGGTAGAGCCTTTGTACGCTTTGGCGTATTATTTGCAGAGGAGTCATGAAGCTTGTCCGCTGCTTTAACGTCATCTAATGTCTTGATTCCGGCGTTGTGCCATTTTTCCAGAATTCCGTTAGCATACTTAAAGCTTGGCTCATTGATGGCAAGTATCGTACGGCCGCAGGCTTCCTTTATCATATCGATATCAAATCCGAGAAAAATCCATGTATCGATATATTTTTTCTGGGCCGGAGCCGGCGCCTTGGTAAGCCCGAAAGCTCTCATTATATCCATATAGTCCGCATCAAAGCGCGCCGTGTACTGTTTGGCTTTCTCTACGGTATCGATATTATTCTTTGCCCAGTCTATGGCAACCTTCTGGATATATCGGCTTGTATTTTTACTGCGGCTTATACAGTATTCGTACAAATGAAAGATAAGATCCGGCGAGAACTTAAGGTTATCATACAGATATACAACAAGTTCTACATCAGATGGCGACAGCGGTTGCTCCATATATCTTTCAACAATTGTAACTACCCATGAAAAGACCTTATCCTTTGCAATCTTTGCAATCTCGGAAGGATTATATGTCCGTGAATATATGTCAGCTGTATTATCGGTTTCCGTACGCGGGGCGCATGCATTATCAGTATGATTATCATGTGTCGCAGACAGATTATTGATAGTAAGCTCGCGTATGGTTCCGTCGGAACTGAATCTTATATCCAAAAGTCCGGCTTTCTGCCAGTACTTGAAAGAACGTATTACATCATTTTCCGTAAGCCATAAAATATCCGCTATCTCGGATACGGAGATATCGGTCTTACTCTCGGAAAGCATACGTAATATAAGAAGATAAACCTTGACGTATGAGCCGTTTGCCTGAGGCATATATTCATCAATAAACAGATTGGCAACCTGCGTGTATGCCAGATCTGATTCGTTGCGTATTACTATACTGTTGTCCATGTGTAATCCCCCCAAAATCTGTTGCATGGATTATACCACAAGAAAATATTATTGAAAATAGTGGATAAACCTTACCAAACCAGTAGAATATTATACGTGGAAACCGTGGATAACTGAGTGAATAAGATACTCTTTTCCGTACAAATAAGGGTGTATACGGTGATAAGTTATCCACAGTTTGTTAATCACAAATTAGGATTACAGTTGGTTGATAGTGTTAACAACTAGAAAGAAAGGAGTTCATCTCCAATATCTACAACATTTCCGGCTCCCATAGTTATTAACATATCACCTTTAACACAATTTTTTAAAATAAAATTTTCTATCTCGTCAAAATCCGGCATATACACTGCATCAGCGCCGAGAAGCAGAAGTTTGTCTGCAAGATCTTTTCCGGAAATATTCAGGGTATTCTTTTCTCTTGCAGCGTATATATCGGTGATTATAATTACGTCTGCCGCCGAAAGCGCTTTGGCAAAATCATCAAGGAATGCCTTCGTGCGGGTATAGGTGTGCGGCTGGAATACGCACCATAGTCTGCCGGTTTTGTAATTATTGGCAGCAGTCAGGGTCGCTTCTATCTCGGACGGATGATGGGCATAATCATCTATGATGGTTATGCCGGCGACGTCGCCTTTGTACTGGAATCTTCTGTCAGCGCCGCAAAATGTATCAAGTCCTTTCTTTATAATATCGGGTGCAATCCCCTGTTCGTACGCCACGCACAATGCCGCAAGGCAGTTGGATATATTATGCCGGCCTACAACTTTAAGGTGGTATGATGCGGAATATGTTCCGTTTACGTACAGATCGAATGTGCCGTGGCCATGAGCGTCGTACGAAATATTGTCTGCACAGTAATCGGCAGATCTGTTCTCTATGTCGAAGGTAACGACCCTGCACGCGATTCCGTCAGTGATTTCGCTGTAATTGTCTATTGCATGATTGACTACCAGAAGACCGTCCTCAGGAAGAAGGGCAGCAAATGCATGGAATGAATTGCGTATATCATTGATATCCTTAAAAAAGTCCAGATGATCTTCTTCTATGTTAAGTATGATGGATGTGGTAGGGAAGAAATGCAGAAAGCTGTTGGTATACTCGCACGCCTCCATAATCCAGTTGCCGGAGTCGCCTATACGTATATTGCCTCCGATTGCATCAAGCATACCTCCCACGGAAACTGTAGGATCCTCATCCGCCGCAAGAAAAATATGTGTGAGCATGGAGGTGGTAGTTGTTTTACCGTGAGTTCCCGATACGGCAATGGCATTAGAATAATTCTTCATAATCTGTCCTATCATCTCCGCACGTACCATCATCGGTATCTCTCGTCTTACAGCTTCCATATATTCAGGATTATCCTCCGATATGGCCGCTGTATATACAACAAGATCCGTATCATCAGGAATATTTGAAGCGCTTTGTCCATAAAATATCTGTATGCCAAGTTCGCTAAGATGCTCTGTTATTGAACTCTGCGCAGAGTCTGAGCCGGTGATGCGAAAGCCCTTCTTTAAGAGCAGTTCGGCAAAGCCGCTCATACTTATTCCGCCTATGCCTATGAAATGAAGGTTGGCAGGTTTGTTAAAATCTATATGGTACATGAAAGTACACCACCTTGTATTTAATGTTATTAACTATAATATTATAACCGCGGGGTCAGTAAAACACAAATGCTATTTAAATAATTAAAAATTTTATAATTATATTCACATTTATTTCGTGTTGTGTTATAATTATAAACAATCTAAAGGCAATGGGGGTGACATATTGATTAAGAAGGAAATGATTGCTATGCTTCTGGCAGGAGGACAGGGCTCAAGGCTCGGTGTTCTTACTGCGAATGTGGCTAAGCCTGCAGTATCTTTCGGAGGCAAATACCGCATAATAGATTTTCCTCTTAGTAATTGCATTAATTCAGGTGTCGACACAGTTGGAGTCCTTACGCAGTATCAGCCGCTAAAGCTCAATACGCATATAGGTATCGGACTTCCGTGGGATCTGGATAAGAATATTGGCGGCGTATCCATTCTTCCTCCATATGAGAAAAGTTCTAACAGTGAATGGTATACCGGCACAGCCAACGCCATATACCAGAACCTGGAGTTTATGGAGTATTATAATCCTGAATATGTACTTATACTTGGGGGAGATCACATATATAAGATGGATTATGAGGTAATGCTTAATTATCACAAGGCGCATAATGCGGACATCACGCTTGCATGTATTTCCGTTCCTATGGAAGAGGCAAGCAGGTTCGGAGTGGTGATCACTGATGAGAACAAACAGATCCTTGAGTTCGAGGAAAAGCCTGAGAAACCAAGAAGTAATCTTGCTTCCATGGGTATATATATCTTCTCGTGGAAGGTGCTTAAGGATGCTTTGATCAAGCTTAGAAACCAGCCTGCATGCGACTTTGGAAAGCATATAATTCCATATTGTCACGGCAATGGCAACAGAGTATTTGCGTACGAGTATAACGGATACTGGAAGGATGTTGGAACGCTTGGATCATACTGGGAGTCCAACATGGAGCTTATCGATCTTATTCCTATATTCAATCTTTATGAGGAATTCTGGAAGATATATACCAAATGTGATATGACTCCTCCTCAGTATATTTCGGGTGATGCCGTCGTAGATAAAGCGATACTTGGCGAATACTGCGAGGTATACGGGGAGATAAAAAGTTCGGTTATAGGCTCCGGAGTCGTTATAGAAGAGGGAGCGAAGGTTACCAACTCCATCATCATGAACGGCGCCGTAATCGGAAAGGGAACAGTGATCGATAAGGCGATAATTGCCGAGAATGTTGTCATAGGTTCAAATTGCAGGATAGGTGACGGAGTTATGGCGCCTAATAAGCTTAGACCTGACATATACGCATTTGGTCTTGTGACTATAGGTGAAGACAGTGTTGTTCCTTCGGATGTTGTAATCGGCAGGAACACCGCTATATCAGGAGTTACCGATATATCGGATTATCCTGGTGGCTGCCTTGCAAGCGGCGAGAATATCATGAAAGCAGGTGAGCTGTTATGAGAGCGATAGGTATAGTTCTTGCCGGAGGCAAAAGCAATCGGATGAAGAAACTTGTTGACAAAAGAGCTGTTTCGGCCATGCCGATAGCGGGAAGCTACCGATGCATTGATTTTGTTCTAAGTAACATGTCCAATTCTCATATTCAGAAGGTTGCGGTTATCACACAGTATAATGCAAGGTCATTGAATGAGCACCTGAATTCATCCAAGTGGTGGGATTTTGGAAGAAAACAGGGAGGATTATATCTTCTAACGCCTACCATAACGCCTGATAACGGCAACTGGTACAGGGGCACTGCCGATTCTATAGGACAGAATCTTGATTTTCTTAAGCAGAGCCATGAGCCTTATGTTGTTATAGCTTCGGGCGATTGTGTATACAAGATGGATTATGGAAAGGTGCTTGAATACCACATTGACAAGCAGGCAGACATAACCATTGTAACCAAGATAATAGATGAGACGGAAGAGGCCAATCGTTTTGGCGTTGTTACTACTGATGATTCGGGAAGAGTAATTTCTTTCGAAGAAAAGCCTCTTATGACTGACAGTAAGAATGTTTCCGCAGGCGTATATGTTATAAGAAGAAGACTTCTTATAGACCTTATTGAAAGAGCAGAGGAAGAAGAGAGATATGACTTTGTTAAGGACGTAATTATGAGATACATGTCCATAAAGAAAGTATATGCATATCAGATGGATTCCTACTGGAGCAATATAGCTACCGTTGATTCTTATTTCAGGACCAATATGGACTTTCTCAATAAGGGCATAAGGGATTATTTCTTCAGGGAGTATCCTGACATATACTCTAAGATAGAGGACCTCCCGCCGGCCAAGTACAATCCGGGCTCTAAGGTACGCAACAGTCTGGTATCAAGCGGATGTATAATCAATGGCAATGTTGTGGATTCCATTCTGTGTAAGGAAGTATATGTGGGCAATAATTGTACAATCAAGAACTCAATTATTCTTAATGATGTGTATATTGAGGACAATTCATATATAGAGAATTGTATAGTTGAGAGCCACGATACCATAAGGATGGGAACGTCCCATGTGGGCGAGGAGAATGAGATAAAGATAGTCTCCGAGCACAATGACAGGTATGTAATATAATCATACAGGGGAGGTTTGCTTTGCAAAGCATATAATTTTACTGATAGCATAACAAGAGGAGGAGTTTTAGTATGGAAATTACAGATGTAAGATTAAAGCTTATAGACAAGAATAAGATGAAAGCAGTAGCTTCGGTCACATTTGACGGTGCGTTTGTGGTACATGATATTAAGGTTATTGAAGGAAACGAAGGATTGTTTATCGCAATGCCGAGTTATAAGGCCAAATATGGGGAATATAGAGATATTGCGCATCCGATCAATATGGATACGAGGGTTATGTTGCAGGAGGCTATTCTTAAAAAATACGATGAGATATATGCGGAGGACGAATTGGACGCATGAGAACGGGAATAAAGGGAGAGGCTCATACATATGTTAATCAGGACAACACTGCAGCGGCAATGAAAAGCGGAACGCTTGACGTGCTTGCTACGCCGGCCGTGGTTGCGCTTATTGAGCAGGCGTGCCAGGAGAGTGTGGCAGGTGAGCTTGAAGCAGATGAAACAACGGTGGGTATATACGTATGTATTGAGCATATGGCTGCAACAGCCGTAGGTAAAGAAGTTCGCGCAGAGAGTATGCTGGTTAATGTTGACAACAGAAGGCTGTTGTTCGAGGCGCTGGTATATGATGGCGACAAACTTATAGCGAAGGGAACGCATGAGAGATGCGTTGTCAATACCGAAAGGTTTCTTTCGAAGCTCAATCCGAACAATTTGTAACGTAGAAGGTACAACGGGCTGTCATATCAGTATGGCGGCCCGTTGTATTTATAGTGTTCTATTGTTCCATCTGTTTTCCGAGGAAGCAGGATGCTGATGCGGCCAGCTGCTTTTCGGCAGTGTTCATCGTATCCGAATCGTCTCTGCTCAGAATACATACGGTTCCTATAACATCGCCCTCGCTTATAATGGGGCTTATAATCTCGTAGCGGAAATCCCCACCCTCGGTTATTCTGCAATATTTCTCTGATCTGTCGTCGGCGGATATGGTCTCCCGTGCTTCCATTGCATTGCCCAGATCTTCATGAATAGGTTTTGATATCAAATCCTTTCTTCCTCCGGCAATTGCTATTATCTGGTCTCTGTCGGTTATACAGGCGATATGGCCTGAGGTCTGTGAAAGGGCTTCTGCATAGTCTTTTGCAAATTCGCCAAGTTCCCCGATTGGGGAGTATTTTTGCAGTATTATTTCGCCCTCTCTGTCAGTGAATATCTCCAGAGGGTCGCCCTCGCGTATTCGCAGCGTTCTTCTGATTTCCTTGGGGATGACAACCCTCCCAAGATCATCTATGCGACGAACGATTCCTGTTGCTTTCATATAATAATTCCTCCATTTACTGTACATTTCCTTGCCTGGAAATAGTATTTGTAAACAGGGTGATTTTATACCAAAAAAAATATAATAAACTTACACTTGATAATGGGCTTTATAAGCTTTAACATGTAATATAGCATTTGGGCTGTATGGGCTATAACATGGAGGAATATATGATTTACAGGGGCAGTTTATATGAAAAGCTTATGGACAATGCCGGTTCGGATGTATATCCGTTTCATATGCCGGGGCATAAGAGGAATACGTACCTTATGCCGCAGATAGATCCGTATGCGATTGATATTACCGAGATAGACGGATTTGATGATCTGCATCACGCGGATGGGTGTATTAGGAATTCCGAGAGGAAGGCGGCAGAACTTTTTGGTGCGGAGGAGACGCATTTTCTCATAAATGGATGTACGGGCGGCATTCTTGCAGCCGTATCGGCATGTACAGGACCGCAAGATACAATTTTGCTTGCAAGAAATGCCCATCGTTCGGCGTATAATGCTCTTATCATTAACAGGCTCAGACCTGAGTACATATGGCCGCGGTGCGGAAAATATGATATTGCCGGGGGTATAAGCGTTGCGCAGGTTGAAGAGGCATTAAGAAAGAATCGGGACATATCGTGTGTGTTTATAACCTCGCCGACGTACGAGGGCGTCGTATCGGATGTGGCGGATATAGCAAGGGTGGCGCATTTATACGGCATACCTCTTATTGTGGATGAGGCTCATGGAGCTCATATGGGATTTTGTGATATTTTTCCGGATAGCGCGATAAGTCAGGGCGCCGATATTGTTATAAACGGTATTCATAAAACGCTTCCATCATTTACGCAGACCGCACTTATACATGTTCAGGGTGGAATAGTGGACAGAAACAGACTTAAAAAATATTTGTCCGTATATCAGAGCAGCAGCCCATCGTACATTCTCATGGGCTCAATAGATTATGCAATGACTTATCTTTGCCATGAGGGAGTGAGAAAATATGCTGAGTACAAAAATATGCTCATAGAGGTATATGAAAGAATTTCGCAGCTTAAGAATATACGTATCCTGCCATATAGTAAGGAAAGAGATGCATCAAAGATAGTTGTTATTACCTGCGGGACGGGCATGAGCGGGCAAAGGCTCTACGATATCCTAAGGAATAGATACGGACTACAGCCCGAGATGTCCTCACCGGGATATGTTATACTGATGACCAGTATATGCGATTCGCATGAGGGATTTGAAAGATTGTGCGAGGCGCTGTATCAGATTGATGACTGTCTGGATTTGCATGATAATTCTGCTGTTAAAGGTATGTCTTATGAAATTTCAGATGTAGTCCTTGCGCCATATGAGGCAGGAGAGTATAAGAGCAGGTGCGTACGAATACCGGAGTGTGAAGGTCTTGTGTCGGCAGAAATGTTATATGTATATCCACCGGGTATACCGCTTGTGGTTCCGGGCGAGAGAATTACCAAAGATGCGCTTTCAGTTATTATGAAATATAAGGACATGGGGTATGAGTTACATGGTACCTGCGGTCCTGATGGGGAATATATCAGGGTTTGCGACGGTTCGCTTTAACCCGGAGGTTTATATTTTTATTAAAATGTGATATCATCTGATTAGTGCAGGTTGGAGGAAGCCATGATCTATATATTAATGGGAAAAAGCGCAACGGGCAAGGATACAGTATTTTCAAAACTGATAAGCGATGAAGAACTGCATCTTAAAAAGATAATACCATACACCACAAGACCCATAAGAGAGGGAGAGACGGAAGGTGTCGAATATCATTTTGTGACGGAGGCTGTGCTTGATGAGCTTTTGGACGCGGGACGTGTAATCGAACACCGAAGGTATAATACGGTACATGGCGTATGGAGCTACTTTACCGTGGATGACAGCGACGATGTGCGTACAGACGCCGGATATGCAATGATAGGAACTCTTGAGGTGTATGAAAAGCTCAGGGATTATTACGGAAGCAGATATGTTATACCGATATATCTTGAAGTAGATGATTATGAGCGGTTAAGACGAGCGATGGATCGGGAAAGAGCACAGAAGAATCCAAGCTATGAAGAGGTATGCAGAAGATATATTGCGGATGAGCATGATTTTTCAAGGGATAAGCTTGAAGCCCTTTCCATTAGGGTTTATTATAAAAATGATGATGCCGGTCAATGTGCGGCCAGGATAAAGAAGGATATACTTCTGGGTACATTCATGGTATAATCAGCGCATGGGGGAGTATATAAAATGGGAAATGATCAGGTAATAGGTCAGGAACAGATTAAGAATTATATTAAAAAGGCCGTGAGTAAGGATAAGGTATCGCACGCTTATATTCTGTCCGGTGAAAAAGGGATGGGACGCATGAAGCTTGCAAAGTTTTTTGCGGCGTCGGTTCAGTGTACGGGAAGCAATCATGACGAAAATTTTGTGGGACCGTGCGGAGAGTGTCGTTCGTGCAGGCAGATTAAGAGCGGCAATCATCCGGATGTTATTACGGTTGTGCAGGAAAAGAAGACGGGTATCGGAATTGACGAGATAAGACGTCAGGTCAATAATTCTGTTATCATTAAGCCTTTTGCGGGACCATACAAGGTATATATCATACCTGATGCTGACAGAATGACGGAGCAGGCGCAGAATGCGCTTCTTAAAACCATAGAAGAGGCGCCGGAATATGTTATGTTCATACTTATTGCGGAGAACGTGTCAGGATTTCTGCCGACCATACTTTCAAGATGTGTGATGCTTAATATGCAGCCCGTTGGAGAAGCGGTTATCACAAGATATCTTATCGACAACTGCAAGCTTCCGGATTATGCGGCATACAGTCTTTCCGTTTTTGCACAGGGCAATATAGGAAAGGCTATAAGATACGCATCAGACGGCGACTTTATGGAGCTTTTGAACAGTGTGCTCAGGGTGCTGAGAAGCCTTGATTCAAAGGGAATCAAGGAACTTATAGAGATTATCAGGCATATTAAAGAAGAGCATTTTGATATAGAAGACTACCTTGACATAATGGTATTATGGTACAGGGACGTACTTTTGTATAAGGCGGTTAAGGATAATAATATGCTTATCTTCAGGGATGAAGTCAGGTATATTTCGGCAGACGCCAAATTAAGGAGTTATGAGAATATAGAGAAATGCATAACAGCGATAGAGAAGGCTAAGGTAAGGATTAACGCCAATGTTAATTTTGACATAACGATGGAGCTGTTACTGATTACATTAAAGGAGATCTGGTAGGATGACGAAGATTATAGGAGTACGTTTCAGGCGTGCGGGAAAGGTGTATTTTTTCTCGCCGGGTGATCTGGATATAAAAAAGGATGATAATGTTATCGTAGAGACGTCAAGAGGAATCGAGTATGGACAGGTTGTATCCGGTATAAGGGAAGTAGAGGACGAAAAGATAGTCACGCCCTTAAAGCCGGTTATAAGAATTGCCACCAAAGAGGATGAGGAGGTTAATGCCAATAATAAACTTAAAGAGAAGGAAGCTTATGGCATATGTCTTGAAAAAATTGCTCATTTTGGACTTGATATGAAGCTTATAGACGTGGAGTATACATTTGACAATAATAAAGTCCTGTTCTATTTTACGTCGGACGGCAGGGTGGATTTCAGAGAGTTAGTAAAATCGCTTGCAGCTGTATTTCGGACGAGGATAGAGCTCAGGCAGATTGGTGTAAGGGATGAAACAAAGATTCTTGGAGGAATCGGAATATGCGGCAGGGTGCTGTGCTGTCACAGTTTTCTGTCGGAATTTGCTCCGGTTTCAATCAAGATGGCGAAGGAGCAGAATCTCTCGCTTAATCCAACCAAGATTTCAGGAATATGCGGCAGGCTGATGTGCTGCCTTAAGAATGAGGAAGAAGCTTATGAGGAATTGAACAGGACGCTTCCTAATACGGGCGATATCGTAAGGACCTCCGATAATCTGAAAGGAGAAGTGCTCGGTGTAAGCGTGCTTAAGCAGAAAGTCAAGGTGGTTGTTGAGCTTGATAATGATGAAAAGGAGATACGCGAATATCATGTAAGCGAGCTTAAATTCAAGACGAGGAGAAGGAAGGATAACGTAGAGGTCGATGATGAATTGAAGCAGTTGGAGATGCTTGAGAAAAAGGAAGGTAAGTCCAAATTAGATGAGTGAGATTGTATTGTTGCCGGGAGAGAGGCTTGACGACCTTCAACGCAATAATTGTCATATTATACAGAATCCGGATATGTTCTGCTTTGGAATGGACGCAGTTTTATTATCCGGATTTGTTAAGGTTAAAAAGGGCGAGACGGTTATGGATCTTGGCTGTGGAGGAGGTATAATACCCATCCTTCTTGAGGCAAAGACTGAGGGAGGGCATTTTACCGGACTTGAGATTCAGAGCAAGAGCGTGGACATGGCGAGAAGGAGTGTTGCGCTCAATAACCAGCAGGATAAAATCGATATAGTAGAAGGGGATATAAAGGGGGCTGCAAAACTTTTTGGAGCTTCAACGTATGATGTTGTGGTTTCCAATCCGCCTTACATGACGGGCAGTCATGGAATCATAAATCCTGATGAGGCTAAGGCCATAGCAAGACATGAGATAAAGTGCACGCTTTCCGATGTTATAAGGGAAGGAGCAAGACTTTTAAAGCCCAACGGAAGATTCTATATGGTGCACAGACCATTCAGGCTCGTAGATATTATCGTTACATTTGTACAGTATAAAATAGAGCCCAAAAGGATGAAATATGTACATCCGTACATCGATAAGGAGCCGCAGATGGTTCTCATAGAGGCGGTTAAGGGAGGTAAGCGCAGGCTTCTTGTGGAAAAGCCTGTAATTATATACAATGAGGACGGACAGTATACGGATGAGATACGAACGGTATACGGATACTGATGCACACATCTTATCAAACAGCATAGAAGGAGAAGGATATGCCCGGAACATTATATATATGTGCAACTCCGATAGGCAATCTTGATGATATTACTTATCGGGTTGTAAATACTCTTAAGGAAGTTGATCTGATTGCTGCGGAGGATACGAGACACAGTATGAAGCTTATGACACATTTTGACATACATACTCCGCTTACAAGTTATCATGAGCATAATAAGGTTGAAAAGGCGGCCAGACTGGTAAGCAGGATGCTGGAGGGCGTTGACGTTGCCATAATTACGGATGCGGGAACCCCCGCAATATCCGATCCGGGTGAGGAGCTTGTAAGACAGGCTGTAAAGGCGGGCATTACGGTTACATCCCTTCCCGGAGCATGCGCATGTATAACCGCGCTTACAATGTCAGCTCTTTCGTCGAGAAGATTTGCTTTTGAGGCATTTCTTCCTTCTGATAAAAAAGAACGAAGAGATGTGCTTGTCGAACTTGTGACGGAAACAAGAACAATCATTATATATGAGGCGCCTCATCATCTTAGGACAACGCTGTCAGAATTATATGAAACTCTTGGCAACAGAACCATAACCATATGCAGGGAGCTTACTAAAAGGCATGAGGAGTGCATATATACATGCATGGAAGAAGCCGTATCCATGTATGAGAATATTCCTCCGAGAGGGGAATATGTGCTTGTAATAAAAGGCGCCGACAGACAGGCCCTTGCTGACGAAAAGAGAAAAGGGTACATGAAGATGACCATAGATGAACATATGGATATGTATATGGAAAAGGGTATTGACAGAAAGGAAGCTATGAAGCTTGTGGCCAGGGACAGGGGAGTACCCAAGAGGGAGATATACAATAGTCTCATAGACTGAAAAAGCGTGCAGGTTCTGCCGTAGCAGACTTACACGCTTTCGTGTACAGGGTACAATAAAGAATCTTAGTCTATCAGACCGATTATCCTTGCCATGTCTTCGATAGTCTTCTTAGATACGAGTTTTCCTTCGTAATCTATGAGATCCGTCGTTTCGCCGTTAAAAATATCTGCCGGCTTATATTTTCTAAGTACGACATGGTCATCCTCGATGATAATCTCGAGAGGATCTTTTTCTTTGATCTCAAGGACTTTTCTCATCTCTTTAGGTATTACTATCCGGCCAAGATTATCAAGGTTACGAACAATTCCTGTGTTCCTCATTATAAAATACCTCCAGTCATTTGTGATATAAGCATAATACCACACATGCTAAAATATGTCAATATATAACATTATTTTAGCGACGAAAACATATACTGAAAGAAAAAGGTTTTATTATGCTTAATAAATTATGGGGTCTTATGATAATGGCGGGGATATGCGTTGCCGCATTTAACGGTCGTATAGGATATGTAAGCGCATCCGTAATTGATTCGGCAAAGGAGTCCGTAACATTGTGCATAACCATGCTTGGCATAATGGCTATGTGGACCGGAATTATGAATATTGCAAAAAAGGCGGGTATTATGGGAGCGATGACGCGCATGATGATGCCTGTCATATCCTTTCTGTTTCCCGGCATACCAAAGGGGCATCCCGCATGTGAATACATAGCAGCCAATATAATAAGCAATATGCTGGGTCTTTCGTGGGCGGCAACACCGTCAGGTCTTAAAGCGATGGAGGAGATGAAAAAAATAAATGGCAAAAGCAGGGTTGCAAGTACTGATATGTGCACTTTTTTAATTATAAATATATCATCATTGCAGCTTATTCCTGTCAATATAATTGCCTACAGGAGTCAGTACGGCTCTGCCTCCCCTACGGATATTATAGGCATGGGTCTTGTGGCAACAACCATATCAACTCTTGTCGGAGCGGCATTTTCTGTTATTGCGGCAAATTATGTAAAGAGGCATGGAGGGTAATGGTCATATATGAATTTTATATACTATCTTTCCGACGGAATCATCCCATTCATATTTATCATTATAATCGGTTATGGAATGTTAAATAAAGTGGATATATTTGATGAATTCGTAACCGGGGCCATGGACGGGCTGCGTACGGTCGTGTCAATACTCCCGACACTTATAGGGCTTATAGCGGCAGTGGGAATCCTGAGGGTTTCGGGGTGCCTTGATTATATTGCGGATATTATAAGGCCGGTTACGGATATGGCAGGGTTTCCCTCGGAGCTGGTACCGCTTTCGGTGGTTAAGATGTTCTCGTCATCAGCGGCAACGGGGCTCCTTTTAGATATATATAAGGAGTCGGGACCCGACAGCTATGTGGGTGTTCTTGCTTCGGTTATGATGAGCTGTTCCGAGACGATATTTTATACAATGAGCGTATATTTTATGACTGCCGGCGTAACCAGAACCAGATATACGCTTGCAGGAGCTCTGCTTGCAACATTTGCCGGGATTATGGCGTCGTTTGTTCTGGTCAATCAGGGATTATAAGGCGTTGTAACGGTGGTAAATATTCTGTCGAATATGCGGTTACATGTATCCTTTGCAGCAATCGCGGTGGATTCATCTTCAAAAAATCCAAATACAGCAGGACCGCTCCCGCTCATCATTGAGACAAATGCGCCGGCATCCGTCATAACTTCTTTGATCTTATTGATCACCGGGTGAGCCGGTATGGTTACGGTTTCGAGGATATTGCCCATGAGGGCCGCCATTTCCCTGTGGTTATGCCCATTCATAGCAGTTATTATGCCGTCTGTGTCGGGATGGTATATATCGTCCGTAAGTTTAAGATTACCGTACACAAATCCGGTTGATACTTCTATATCCGGCTTGGCAATAAGGATATATATGCCGTCAAAGTGGGGAAGCGGGGTCAGTATATCGCCAATTCCCTCGGAAAGGGCAGTTCCCTGCATGATGCAGTATGGTATGTCCGCACCAAGATTCTTTGAAAGCTTCATGAGAGTATCTTTTTCCGCGCCGATTGAGAACATGTCATTGAGGGCGATAAAACATGCTGCCGCATCGGTGCTTCCGCCCGCAAGACCTGCTGCAACAGGAATGTTCTTTGTAAGTTCAATATGAAGTGATACGTCTATGCCATATGTCTTTTTCATAAGACGTACGGCTTTCATAACAAGATTATTATCATCTGTAGGAAGCTTTGGGTCGCTGCATGCGAGGGTATCGTACCCGGTATCCGTTACGGTAAATCTCAGAGCGTCAAAGAGATTTATCGTCTGCATGATCATTTTAAGGTCATGATATCCGTCGCTTCTTTTTCTTATTACGTCAAGAGCGATATTAATTTTGGCAGGGGCATTGATTGTATATGGCATATTCATTCCTCCGATCGTAATTCTGTATGCTATTATAACACTCTTTATTTTAATTGTGTATATATTTGCAGAAACGGTCAAGAATTAATGAAAAGGAGTGTGAAATGCTATGAAAAAGGTACTGATTACGTTAATATGCGTATTATCTGCGATATGTACGGTGGCAGTGACATCATATGGATGTGAAGATGATACGCTCATCCCGCTTGATGGAAGAGTTGCGGATGATGTGTTGAGGTTTCATATAATTGCAAACAGTGACAGCGCTACGGACCAGAGGCTTAAATATATCGTAAGGGACGCGGTTGCCGGTAAGGTTGCAGACGATCTGCGGGATGAGGGTATCGGCGACAAATCATCTGCCGAAGCATATGTAAGCGAACATATGAATAGATATATCAATGAGGCAAGAAAGGCTCTGTGTGATAACGGCTGCTCTTACAGCGTAACCGGAACGGTGGGAAGATGGTGGTTTCCTGTAAAAATATACGGCAGTTACATATTTCCGGAGGGGGAATATGACGCAGTGCGGCTTATGATAGGAAAGGCTGAGGGAAAGAACTGGTGGTGCGTGCTTTTTCCGTCGCTGTGTGTGGTTGATGACGCGTACCAGGTTATCGGTGATGAAGAGGAAAAAGAAGATGAAGAAAATAAAAATGTGAAAATAAGGTTTCGTATTGTTGAATGGATACAGGATATGTGGTAAAGTATCCTTTAAGGCAGTGCCTGTATGAGGAGGGTAATATAAGTATGAAAAAGAAAACAGTATGCGTTGTGTTCGGCGGGGAGTCATCAGAGCATGATGTCTCGTGTATGTCCGCCGATACAGTCATAAATAATATAAACAGGGATATATATGATGTTATCATGATTGGAATTACCGGAGATGGAAGGTGGATTCTTACGGAAGACGTCAGTAAGGTAAAGGACGGCTCGTTTGAGAATGGCGGGACCAGAGCGTTTATTCTTCCTGATAACGGGATACAGGGAGTGCTTTTAAAGGATGATACGGGATATAGAATCGTACATATAGATGTGGTGTTTCCGGTGCTTCATGGTCTTTACGGAGAGGACGGAACGATTCAGGGACTCCTGGAACTTGCAGGTATACCATATGTCGGCTGCGGTGTATTGGCGTCGGCTGCGTCCATGGATAAGCTTACGACCAAGAAGGTGGTAAATGCGTTTTCCATACGACAGGCTGATTATGTGGCAGTGTTTGGTGAGGATTTTGCAGATATGGACGCCATATGCTCTAAGGTGGAGAGCGGGCTTTCGTATCCGGTGTTCGTTAAACCTGCCAATGCGGGCTCGTCAGTAGGAGTAATGAAGGCGTCGGACCGTACTGAGCTTATAACTGCGCTTGAGAATGCACATTTGCATGATGGACGCATTCTGGTTGAGGAAGCAATATTTGGGCGCGAGATAGAGTGCGCGGTGCTTGAGACGGAGGATGGAATTGTGGCATCGGGTATAGGAGAGATACTTGCGGCGGCGGATTTTTATGACTATGACGCAAAGTACAATAATTCCGAGTCGTTAACGATCATAGATCCGGAGATGGATGATGCCGTGAAGGAAGGCATCCGCAAGGCGGCAGTCAGCATATTTAAGGAGCTGGCGTGCAAAGGGCTTGCAAGAGTAGATTTTTTCGTTGAAAATGATACTGACAGTATTGTATTTAATGAGATTAACACAATGCCGGGATTTACCGGTATAAGCATGTATCCCATGTTGTGGGAGGCGCGCGGAATGGATAAAATGAATCTGGTTACTAAGCTTATAGAGTCGGCGGGATGCAGAAAAAAGAGCCTGATTCAGAAATGAGGAGTATATGAATAATTCGCCAATCGGAGTATTTGATTCGGGAGTCGGAGGTCTTACGGTAGTAAGGGAGATCATAAGAGAGCTGCCTGAGGAAAGCATAGTGTATTTTGGAGATACGGCAAGAGTTCCGTATGGAAGCAAATCAAGGGAAACGGTTACAAAATACTCAAGGCAGATAGTGCGATTTCTTAGAAGCAGGGAAGTAAAAGCCATCGTAATAGCGTGTAATACAGCCAGCGCATACGCTCTTCATGAGGTTGCGCATGATATTGACATACCGGTTATCGGCGTTATAGAGCCGGGAGCGAAGGCTGCGGATAAAGTCACCCAAAACGGACGGATAGGGATAATCGCAACCGAAGGAACCGTAAGGAGTGGTACATATGAAAAGGTCCTTAAGCAGATTAATCCGAACCTCAAGGTTTTTTTAAAGGCCTGTCCTTTATTTGTTCCGCTTGTCGAGGAGGGCTGGAGATATGATTCGGTAACATATGAGGTTGCCGACAGATATCTTAACGATATCATGATGTATGATATAGACACACTGGTGCTTGGATGTACCCATTATCCTCTTATAAGAAGGATTATACAAAAGGTTGCGGGAGACGGGGTAACGCTTGTGAATCCGGCTTATGAGACTGCAAAGGAACTTGCCGGGGTGCTTTACGATAATGGAATTATGGCAGAGCAGAGCGTACCGGAATACAGGTTTTATGTAAGCGACAGCGTCAAGAAATTCAGCAGTTTTGCAGAGAGTATTCTTCCGTGCGATGTTGGCCATGTAGAGCGTGTCAATATGGAATATAATCAGGGGGATTGAGTATGGGCAGGGATGTTATTGTCTCAATCATGGGCAATCATATGGTTAATGATGAGAATAACCCGGTTGAGATTCTGTCAAAAGGAAAGCTTTATACAAGAAATGGAAAGACACATATCAGATACGATGAGACGGATGCAGAGAATAATATAATCAACTGTGCGATAATATATGACGACGCATCCGTTCATATAAGGAGGAGTGACAGCCTCGGAATCAACTGTATGATATTTGAAAAGGATCGTAATTGTGTAACGTCCTATCAGACGCCGTTTGGAAAGATGATTGCGGGATTCTCCACAAGACGGCTTGATATTACAAGGGACAAGAACGGAGAGAGCATTATGATAGATTATATGCTTGACATTAATTATACATACGTATCCGATTGCAATGTTGAGATACGTATCAGTTATATATAATGGTTATGTATAATAAGAGGGTGTCCTCAAAAGTCGTTAGACTTTTTGGACACCTTCTTATTATTTACTGTCTCTGTGCCTTCATTCTGAGTCTTGCAAGCAATCCGGTCTTTGTCTTAGACGGCGTCACAAGATTGTTACGCGAACTCTTTATGTCCATAATGTATATTCCGCTTACTACCGCCTTTACTTCCTTTTTTATGGGAAGCAGCGGAAAAATCTTCTCATCACATATGAGATTCATCATCTTAGGACCTATTCTTACTTTTGCAATAGGAAGTTTTGCAAATCTCATGTATTTTGGAGTTTTTTCCATAACAATGGATGGAAGTCCGGCCTCTTTAAGCTTCATACGTTTCTTGTCGATAATAAGCATTGAAACGACCTGAGAGGCCTGTTTCATCGCATCTTCATTGGCCGCCTGCTTTTTTTGCATCCTTCTTCCAATAATGCTAAGCACAATAAATATTGTCAGAAGAACAGCAAGTACTATAAGAACAACTGTAAGAATCATACTCCATGCAAGCAGCACAAGGTTTGGTGCAGTATCGATCATGGTTTTCTCCTTTCATCATACATCTCCTGAATGATGGCGCGTACTTTCTCGCCGAGAGCTTTCTTCTCGTCGCGGCTCATGTCCGTAATGTCAATGGGATCTCCAAATTCCATTGTAACGGAAGCCTTCCTGATCCAGGGAGCATGTGTTTCTAAAATATTCTCTGTGTTAGTATAACATATGGGAACAATTTTGCAATTAGTTCTTGTAGCAATTTTAAAGCTTCCTTCCTTGAACGGCAGAAGGGTATCGCTTGTGTTACGAGTGCCCTCGGGTGCAATATATACGGAAAGCTTTCTGTCTTTGATAAGAGAGATGCTCTCTTTTATCATCTGAAGACCGCTCTTTAGGTCATCCCTGTCTAAGAACATGCAGTTAAGAAAATACATCCATTGCGCAATGCACGGAAATTTCTTAAGCAGATCCTTTGACACGTAGGACGTCAGCGTAGGCACGTAAGCATAGCTTAGTATGATGTCAAAATAAGAACGGTGATTGGCGATATAAAGGACGGGTTCATCTCTGGGAACCTTTTCAATTCCGTATATCGTGTAGCTGGTACCGGAAAGCCACAGCCACAGACGAAAAACAACCCTTACAAGACCCTGAGCGAAGGCATGCTTCTTCACAGGGTTTATAAGTCCTATAATATAGGCCACAAGATACATGGGTATGCTCAGTATGGCAACGACTATGAGTGTAAAAGCTACAATGATAGTTCTCAAGATGGTATCTCCTTTATTATGGATTGACTTTTATGTCGGATATAATATCGCTTTCATATGGAATCAGCGGTTCATAGCCCAGATATTCTTCGAAAGTAATATCATTCTTTGAAAGATATCGGGCTAATTTTTTACCGACATATCTTATATGCCATGGCTCATAGGAATATCCGGTAATGCTTTGCTTATTCTTAGGATATCTTATGATGTACCCATATCTGGCACAATTCTTAGCAACCCATCTGCCCTCATCCGATTCGCCGAATTCTTCTGAAAGAGTGCAGCCAAGAGATGCATTAGATATATCAATGGCAAGTCCCGTCTGGTGCTCGCTGTGACCCGGAGCTGCAGAGACCTTATTAGTTGCAGTGGAGCCACGCTGTACGATATTGTTATTATAGATCTCCTTCTGACGGTCGTATGAGCGGTAACCCGATACGCCGTATAGGATTATGCCGTCTTCTTCTGCGGCAGAGAACATATCCTCAAGTGCATCAGAAGCTTCTGCGCGAAGGTATCTTTTATCGTCCGAGTAACTGCCATAGAACCTTACATCAGGTCGCGTAAGGTCAGATGGAACATAATCATCAGGAAGTGAATACTCCTTGTTGACAAACACCATAATACTCTCAGGGTCGGTATCTATCTTGGGGGATTCTTCTGTAACTGACTCGTCTGAATCTGAAATACTATACATATCTTCCTCCGTATCATCGGAATCGTTATAATAATATTCATATTCGTATTCATCAGATTCGTTGCCTGCTATAACCTGATTATTATATGAGTCTGTGAAAAAAATTATCAGTGTAAGTATAAAAATAGCGCAAATTACGGCTGAAAGCTTTCTCATCTGTGCCTCCGATATTCATCATCGAGTATAGTAAAGCGACCTTTTGGTACATGGACATTATAGCATATATTGATGAAAAATACACCATTATTTATGCTATAATGCAAATATATTTTTGGAGCTTTTCTCAATTGCTTTCATAAGTATGATGCCGAGAATTCCGCATGAAATCACTTCTCCGATACCCACTGTGAGCATAAAGAACGGTATGGTGTCGCCGAGTTCATACACATATTTTAGTACAAATGGTATTATAATTGTATTGGCCAGTATCGGCGGGAGGGGTGCGGCGTATCTGTACTTCTTAAGCGCATATGTACCGAGAGCACCTATGAGTGTTGCAAGACTTCCGAATACTACGTCCAAAAGCGCACAGCCGGTAACGATGTTGGAAATGAGGCATCCCACAAAGAGGCCGGGTATGGCTGCGGGAGTGAACACCGGAAGTATCGTAAGAGCCTCGGATATCCTTACCTGAATCGCGTGATTTGCAAGACCAAAGGCGTTTGCCATAAAAGTCAGGACTACGTAGAGGGCTGCGATAACGGCAGCCTGTGTGATAAATCTGATTTGCTTATTCATAATAATCTCCTTTAGTTTTGTTTTAAGTGAGGAAGGTCTCGAACTCACTTTGGCATTGTATATATTACCTTTTTTCTTGAATATATGCAAGGTTAATGTTACTATAGTCGAATAGATGACAAGGCGGTGATACGTATGGGATGTAGAAAAAAACATGCAAAGCGCAGATTTGTATTAAAGGTCATACTGCTTTTATTTCTGCTCATAACGCTTGGAGTGACGTTGTTTCTGTATATCAGATACGGAGACGACATTATTGCAGCCCAAAATGACGCAAAGGCGCTTGTGGAGGCGTCCACCCCGGATACATTCAGGGCTTCCGCCACGTCGCTTGTATATGATGTGGATGGGAAGCAGATAGCGCAGCTTAAAGGCGATAAGGATATGTATTATATAGGGCTTGATGAGATACCTGATGCTGCAGAAGCTGCTATGATAGATACGGAGGACAGAAAATTTTACAGTCATAAGGGGATAGATCTTAAGGCGGTAGCCGCAGCCGCAGTTTCACTGGTCAAGAATAAGGGGCAGATTAAGAGGGGCGGAAGTACTATAACCCAGCAGCTTGCCAGAAATATTTACCTCAATAATGCCAAAGAATGGTCGCGTAAGATTAAGGAAATGTTCATTGCCATCGAGCTTGAGAAGAAGTATTCAAAGGAGCAGATATTGGAATATTATTTAAATAACATATATTTTGCTAACGGATATTATGGGCTGGAGGCTGCAAGCAGGGGTTACTTCAGTAAAAAATGCAGTGAACTTAGTCTGGCGCAGATTGCATTTCTATGCTCAATACCAAACAGTCCGACAAGATATGACCCGATAGTCAATTATGATAATACTGTGGAGAGGAAGAACCGAATACTGTCGCAGATGCATAACGCAGGTGATATCACGCAGGAAGAGTATAATGAGGCGGTGGCAGAAGAGATAGAGCTTAATGTTCCCGAGACCAAGAGGCGCAATTATATAGAGACATATGTTACGAACTGCGCAGTAAAGGCGCTTATGAAAGAGTCGGGATTTGAGTTTGAATATGGTATAGATGTATCTAAGGATGAGGAATATGATGAATTATACAGCGATATGTATTCACAGTGCCAGCAGCAGCTGTATCGTGCAGGTTACAGAATATATACATCCATAGATATGTCAAGGCAGAGAGCGCTTCAGAAGGCGATTAATGAGGAATTGTCCGGTAACAGGGATAAGGGCGAGGATGGCGTATTCGAGTTTCAGGGAGCAGGAGTATGCATAGACAATGATACCGGAAAGGTTGTTGCCGTTGTAGGAGGAAGAAGCCAGTCATCCATTACCGGATATACGTTCAACAGAGCATATCAGAGTTACAGACAGCCCGGAAGTGCGATAAAGCCTATTGCGGTGTATGCGCCGGCTTTTGACAATGGATATGATGAATCGGATGTTATAAGGGACGAACCTATTGAGGACGGACCTAAAAATTCTAACGGAAGATATATGGGTAATATATCTCTTAGGACGGCAGTGGAGTATTCTGTGAATACTGTTGCATGGAAGCTGTTTGGGGAGATTACACCGAGGAAATGCTTAAGCTATCTTGTTGATATGAATTTTTCGAGGCTTGTGTCAGAGGATTACACCCTTGCGTCCTCTCTGGGAGGCCTTACCAATGGAGTAAGTCCTGTTGAGATGGCGTCTGCATATGCCACCATAGAAAATAACGGGGTGTTTCGTGAGCCTACATGTATAATGGTAATAACCGATTCAGAGGGAAACGAGATCGTTACAGATGATATATTTGATGAGAAGAGAATATACGATAAGGAAGCGTCGATTATGATGACTGATGTACTTCGCGGAGTGTTTACGCGTGGTACGGCGCGGGGATATGAACTTGATGATATGTCGTGCGCAGGAAAGACCGGTACCACGAATGAGCATAAGGACGGATGGTTTGCCGGATATACTCCGTATTATACAACAGTCATATGGGTTGGCTGTGACACGCCGGAAAGTATAGACGACCTTCTTGGCAACACATATCCGCTCCGTATATGGAATACTTATATGAATCAGATACATGAGGAACTTGAGAATAAGGAATTTGAAAGAAGCAAATCTGATGAACCGGTATACTATAATACGGATGAGCCTGAGGAAACGAAGGTTCCGGATGATTATACGGAAGATGATGAATATAATGATGACGAATATTATGAAACTAATGATTATTATGAGGCAACACAGCCACCGGTGAGCGATGTGACAACCCAGATTCCGGTTACGGAAGCGCCGATTGTCACGGAAGCCCCGGTTATAACAGAGGCGCCGGTGATAACATCGACACCGACGCCTGATATCCCGGCCTCTACTGATGCAGTACTGTCTCAGAGCGTAGAAGATGGGCAGTTATAATTATTATTTCAGATTATTGTCTCGTGGCTTTTATGTATTGTACATTAACATATCCTTATCCTGATTACATTCCATGACTGCTTTGGAAGCATTATCGTACACCTGCCGTCCTCTGATGTATCCCCGTCAAAATATATTGGAGCTACATTCACAGGAGAATTCTCGGTATTCTCTGCTTTCAGGTCGTCATGTGTAAGTATGATATGTTCATTAATGCTGATATCGCCAAACTGGCGCAGGTCGCACGTAAGTACAGCGTCTTCGGTAAATGACTTGTTTACGGCAAAAACCGTGATGCTCTCTTCTTTTTCGTTCCACACTACGGCGCTGTCAATATAAGGAACGTCTGTGTAATTCCTGCTGTCATATACAGGCGAATCGCATATTGTCTGAAGGGTGGTACCTCGTCCGTAGTTCGATGCATGCATGAATGGATAGAATATAGTCTGTCTCCATGCTCCAGTGTCGGAAGTCATGATTGGTGCGATGACGTTAACCAGCTGCGCAAGGCATGCAATCTTTACGCGGTCACAATTATTAATCAGGGTTATCAGCATGCTGCCGACTAAGAGAGCGTCTTCAAGATTATATACATCTTCAAGCTGATGAGGGGCATGTACCCATTTTTCAAGCTGTTTATCTGCTTCGTTCGAATGATACCATACGTTCCACTCGTCAAATGAAAGATTAATCTGTTTCTTTGAGTGCTTCTTGCCTTTGATATAATCACAGGCAGCTGTGACGGATTTGATGAAATCGTTCATGCCTACGGAATTTGCAAGGAAGTCGGCAGAATCATTGGCATGGTTATTATAATATGTATGAAGTGAAATATAGTCCACCGAATCATAGCAGTAATCGAGCACGGTACTCTCCCATTCTCCAAAAGTCGGCATCATAAGTCCGCTGCTTCCGCATGCTACAAGCTCGATTGACGGATCCAGCGTTTTCATGGCTTTGGCAGTTTCCCATGCAAGGCGTCCGTACTCATGAGCTGACTTGTGGCCTATCTGCCACGGACCGTCCATCTCGTTGCCAAGGCACCACAGCTTTATGTCATGAGGTTTCTTAAAGCCGTGTTTTATTCTGAGATCGCTGTAATAAGTGCCCTCTTTGAAGTTACAGTATTCAAGGACGTTTCTTGCAGCGTCTATTCCGCGGGTTCCAAGATTAACGGCCATCATAGGTGCGGTACCGGCAAGTTTTGACCATTTAACGAACTCATTCAGACCAAATTCATTGCTTTCAATTACCTGCCATGCAAGCTCGGGACGTTTTCTGCGCTCAGCTACAGGGCCGACGCTATCCTCCCAATTGTAAGCGGATACAAAATTACCGCCGGGATAGCGCACGATAGGAACATTAAGTTCCTTTACGAGCGCGATGGTATCGCTTCTGAATCCATCTACGTCCGCAAACGGGCTGCCAGGCTGGTATATACCTTCATATACGGCGCGCCCCAGATGCTCAATAAATGAGCCGTAGATTCTTGGGTCAATATCGCCGATTTTATAATATTTGTCAGTTATCAGGGATGCTTTTAACATAGTTAATCTCCTTTTGCATTTTTTTAAAGTATATCATACTAAAATATATATTACTATGAATTAATCGTTCAAAAAATTGACATTATATCTTATAGTAAATATTTTTGAGGTAAGAAATAATGTCTTTGAAAAAAATGATCATATACATTGTAAAAATGTTGTTTGGCGGAGGGATATATTTTCTCATGGAACTTTTGTACAGGGGATATTCGCACTGGACGATGTTCGTGCTGGGTGGGATATGTTTTATGTTCTGTGGTCTTGTACACCAGATATCAGGGGGAAGAATATCCGTGTGGCAGGAGATGGTCTGGTGTATGATAATCATCACCACGCTCGAATTTGCGTGCGGAATCATTGTAAATGGCGTATACGGGCTTAGTGTGTGGGATTACAGCCGGATGCCGCTTCAGGTTCTGGGTCAGATATGTGTGCCGTTTATGTTTATATGGTATATAATCAGTTATCCGGCCATATTGTTAAATAAAGCGCTCGACACAATAGCCGTAAAATTATGCGGATGATGCAAAACAGACCGCATGACTGCGGCCTGTTTTGGGGAATAGAGAACTAACTTTATAGGCAATCATTCATTTTCGTTGCATCTAATATCACGCTGCACTAAAACGAATGATAAAGGCTAAAAAAAAGCAAGGAAAATCAAACGCGATCTCCCTTGACTGCAACTCAATGATACAGTTTTCGTCCTCAGTTGTCAAGTGTATTTTGATTTTTATTGTTTTTGACTGTTACTATTCACAGCCCACCCCATGCGCAGTCGTCGCGCTTGCGCGCTTCAGTTCCGCCCCTTGCGGGGCTAAGACTGCTTATGTGGGTGGGGTGACTGC